>CAYNGM010000082.1:0-8697 GCA_964396565.1 uncultured Anaerolineaceae bacterium
TCCCGCTGGCTGGCCATCGGCGGACCGATCTTCCATTACGCGACGTTTGCGGCCATCGCCGGCCACGTCCTGGGCATCCTCGTGCCGGCGAGCTGGACTTCCGCGCTGGGGATCGACGAGGGCCTCTACCACGCGATCTCGGCCGTGCTCGGGGCGATCGCCGGCGTCGGCGTCGTCGTCGGGCTACTCGTGCTCGCCGCAAGGCGGGTGGGTCATCCGCGCGTCGCGGCGACCACCTCGCGGATGGACATGGTCGTGTTCGCACTGCTTGCCGTGGTCATCGCGCTGGGGCTGGCCGAAACCATCCTCGTCAACCTGCTGGGCCCGGGCTACGACTACCGGGCGACCGTCGCGCTGTGGTTCCGCGGCCTGTTCCTGCTCGATCCACAGCCGGCCCTGATGGATGGCGCTCCCCTCCTCTATCAGGTCCACGTGACCATCGCCTGGGCCCTGTTCCTGGTCTGGCCGTTCAGCCGGCTGGTCCACGCGTGGAGCTACCCGCTCCTGTTCCTGGGTCGACCATGGGTCCTGTATCGGAGTGCGCGCACCGGGCGCTCGTCCCGCGGAGCCGACAAGGCGGTCTCATGAGCGGCGGCCGCTATCCGCAGGGAGCAAGCAGCGCGGATATCGTGCTCGGCCTGGCACGGCGACTGCGTCTTGCCCCCCTCATGGCCCACCACGATCACACGGCGGTTCTCGGTTCGTTCGCGCTGATCAATGGGTTCATCTCCATCGCCCTCATGTCGCTGCTGGCGCTGGTCACCCACGAGCCGTTCATCTTCCCGTCCCTTGGCCCCACGGCGTTCCTGCTGTTCTACACGCCCCACGCCGCGGCAGCCTCGCCACGCAATGCCTTCGCCGGGCACCTGATCGGCGTACTGTGCGGGTACCTCGCGCTGGTCGTGTTCGGGCTCCAGGATGCGGGGCCCGCCGTCACGTCCGGTGTGGACCTGGCGCGAACCGGCGCCGCGGCCCTGTCGCTCGGACTGACCGCCGGGCTGATGGTCTGGCTGGCCGTACCTCATCCGCCAGCCGGCGCCACGACGCTCATCGTGAGCCTTGGCATCCTGGCCACACCAGATGAGCTCGTGGTCCTCATGGTGGGTGTCGTCCTGCTCATCGCCCAGGGCTTCGTCATCAACCGGCTGGCCGGGATCGACTATCCGCTCTGGGCGCCGATCACCGCCAGGAACGGCCAGGCCACATGGACCGACCCAGATGCGGGCCAGACAGATGAGAACAGGGGAAGGGAATGACCGGATCGATGTCGGACCAAGGCGCACCGATCGAGCTCACGATGTATGGCTCGCTCACCTGTGAGGACACTGCGATCGCCCGCAGCCGGCTCATCGCCCTGGGCGTGCCTTACCACGAGATCGACATCGACGCCGACCCGGCGGGGCTCGCGCGGGTCATCGAACTCGAGGGGCATCGGGTGACACCGACCATCGTCGCCGGCGACGCGACCCCGATCAGCGAGCCCACGATCGAACGCCTCGAAGCGTACGCGCGCGATGCGGGAAATCGATTCGAGCGACCGCTCGCCAAGCGTCTCATCGGTCCAGTGGCCGATCGCCCGCTCCCGCTGTGGACGGTCGCACGCGCACGGGGAGGTGACTTCAACCTCCGCGAGATGCGCGGTCGGCTGGGCGCTGCCCTGCTGTTCGCCCACGACGCCTCATGCCTTGCCTGTTTCGGCTACGCACGCCAGTTGGCCGCGTCGGCGGACGCGATGGCAGAGGTCGATTCGCGACCCATCGTGGTCATCCGTGACGAGGTGGGCGCCGCCCACGGCTGGGCCGAGGAGATGGCTGCGGATGTCGTCGTCCTGGCCGACCCGGACGGGTCATGGGGCACGGCGGTCCGAGCACGCGTCGGCGCACCGGCCGACGGGGTGCTGCTCCTCATCACCGATCGCTACGCGGCGCCCCGGGCCGTCGCGGCAGCCCCAGAGGCCGGTGGGCTGATCTCACCCGACGACGCGCTCGGGTGGCTGGGCCACCTGGCGCTCGAATGCCCAGAATGCGGCAACGACGTGGTCTGGTCGATGGCCTGACGGACAGGGCTACGGGATCGAGCGGGGCCGCCGAGCGGCCGCTGATCAGTCGTGTGCCGTCCTGCCCCGGCGCAGCGGATGGATCGGACGGGTCACCAGTCGCTGCGCAGGCGACCAGCGCAGCGGCATGATCGGAACCCGTCGGTGCTGACGCTGGATCGGGCGTCGGATCCTGGTCGTGACCGGAGATACCAGGCGATGAACGAGGTCGGTCCGGCGTAGTCGACGAGGCATGGCGCGCCACCTCCTTCGTGATGTCAGCGGGCGATGACCAGGTTGCCGGGCGCCCGCAGGGTCGGGCGGCCCGGGCCGTTGGCGGCGAGGGCGCGCGCGACCGAACCGTCGCGTGCACCGAGGTAGACGGTGTGGTAGGCACCCGCGTCCGCGACGCGGGCTATCTCCTCGGCCGCATCACCAACGGGTGAGTGAAGCGTGGCGACGATGCCGCGTGAGTCCAGATAGCGCAGGGCATCACGTGGGGCATCGACGACCTCCGGCATGACGGTGACGACGCCCATCTCGGCACCCTCGTGCTCCGCTGCATCGGCGGCCTGCTCGAGAGCCCAGTAGGACTCTTCCGATCCGTCATACGCGACCAGGATGCGGTGGCGATTCATCATCGTCTCCTTATCGAGCCAGACCGGCCGGCGAGAACGACCCCGTCGCTCGCTCAGGCCGCTGACCATCCACGTTCCACCTTACGGGCCATCAGGAGAGAGTCGGCGGAAGATGCATGAACAGAACGTGTAAACGCGCACCGCCGGCGTCTCGATCCGGATGGGCCGCAGGGCTGACTGGAGTTCACTGACCGCTCATCGAGCACTCATGTGCGGATGGCATCATCCGCCGCATGGCTGTCACCGAGCCCGGACTGATCCTCGTCGTTGACGATGACCCGCGGCTTGCCGCATCGCTTCGGCGCGCCCTCGCCTTCGAGGGCCATCGGGTCCGGACCGTCGCCGACGGGCGGACTGCGCTCGCCGCGATCTCGGAATCCCCGCCGGACCTGGTGGTCCTCGACCGGATGCTGCCGGGACTCGACGGGCTGGAGGTCTGCCGGCGGATCCGCGAGGGCGGCGACGACATCCCGATCCTGCTGCTGACCGCTCTCGACACCGTGGACGACCGGGTCGAGGGTCTCGATGCCGGCGCCGACGACTATCTCCCCAAGCCGTTCGCCTATCCGGAGCTCCTGGCCCGGGTCCGCACCCTGCTTCGACGACGAAGGGCGGCTGGCTCCGCCCGCGAGCGGCTCAGCTACGCCGACCTGACCGTGGACATCGGGGAGCATCAGGCCAGGCGCGGTGGCCGGGTGCTGCGCCTGTCGGCACTCGAGTTCGAGCTGCTGGCCCATTTCGTGCGCCAGGCCCGGCTGGTCCAGACCCGGGAGCACCTCCTCGACACGATCTGGGGCATGGATGCCGAGACCGCATCGAACGTGGTGGACGTCTACGTGGGCTACCTGCGCCGCGAACTCGAGGGGGCGGGCGAGCCCCGGCTCCTGCACACCATCCGGGGCGTGGGCTACGTCCTGCGCGAGGCCTGACCGTGAGGATCAGGCGCAGGCTCGTCCTGTACGCGATCGGCGTGGCGACCCTCGGCATGATCCTGTTCGCGGTCCTGCTGCTGGCGCTTGCCGCGGGTGGCGTCGCCGGTGATCAGCACGAGGCACTGACCGCCCTCGCGGCTGACACCGCCGCCGGACTGGAACGCGGAGACGGCGTGCCGGCTGGCGAGCGTCCGCTCGTCGTTGCCGATCTGGCGACGAGCCTCGACCCGTTCATCGTCGTGACCGATCCTGCTGGCTCGATCCGCTATGCCACGGCCGAGATCGACGGGCGGGCACCGACCATCCCGGCCGCGGTGATCGTCGAGGCCCTCTCGTCGGGGTCATCATCAGCCACGTTCTCGATCGCCCCCGACACGGAGATCGCGGTCGTGGCGACGAGCGCCCGCTGGCCGGCGGACGGGACGAGCGTCGTGGTCGCCGGACAGGCCACCCGGTTCAATCGGACGCAGCTCGGCGGGCTTGTCGCGTTCCTCATCCTCGCCGGGATCATCACCGTGATCGTCGTGGCCATCGTCTCGTGGCTTGTCATCGGTCGTGCACTCAGGCCGCTGCGCGCGCTCACCGCCACCGTGGATGAGATCCGCGCGACCGGCGACTTGACCAGACGGCTGCCACCGGTCCGGACGCAGGATGAGGTCGGGACGCTGACCTCGAGCTTCAACGCGATGCTCGACATGGTGGTCGGGGCGCAGGACCGGCTGGCCGCCGCACTCGGCGCGCAACGACGCTTCGTGACCGACGCATCGCATGAGCTGCGCACGCCGCTCACCACCATCCGGACGAATGCGGAGCTTCTCGTCGAGCACCCGGATGTGTCTGCGGACGATCGTCAGGATGCCCTCGCGGACATCGCCGCCGAGGCCGAGCGAATGTCGCGCCTGACCGATGACCTGCTGGTCCTGGCCAGGACGGAGTCGGATGCGACGCCCGTCCGTCGACCGGTCGACCTGGCCGCCCTGGTCGAGGAGGTCGCCGGGCGTGCGGCACGCGTGGCTCCGACCGGACGTGCGGTCCGGGCCGACGCCCCCGTCGCCGCCATCGTGGATGGTGATCCGGACCTGCTGACCCGACTGGCCTGGATCCTGGTCGACAACGCCCTGCGTCACGGTGAGGGCGAGGTGACCATGACGGTGACCGGCGGTGAGCCAGCGGATGACACGGTCCGGCTCACGGTGACCGACCATGGGCGGGGCATCGAGCCCGCCGAGCGTGAGCGCGTGTTCGAGCGGTTCGCACGTGGCGATCGCGCCCGGTCACCAGGCGGCTTCGGCCTTGGACTGCCGATCGCACGGTCGATCGTCGACGGCCATGGCGGGACGATCCGGATCGAGGGACGCGCAGAAGGCGGTACGGCAGTCGTGGTGGAGTTCCCGGCGGGTTAGCCGAACTCACCAACGAGGTCCGGAGATTCTCATCGATCGCTCATCAGGCGGTCATGGCCCGCTCAGGGGCAGCGACCACGCTGGGCACATGGAACGCACCATCCCGCCCGACGGCGGTCTTACGGACGTCGCGGTCGTCCTCGTCGGTATCCAGTCCGCGATCCTGCTCACCTCCGCCCTGGAGGCAGCGGTGTCGGCCACGTTCCTTGGCCCGACGGCCATCGGACCGGTCGCCCTTTCTGGCGCCGCCGCGGCGATCACCGCAGGGAGTGCCGTCGCGCTCGGACGTCGATCGCGGCGAGCACGCAAGTGGACACTCGTCGCGGAGGGAGCCGTCGTCGCCATCGCGCTCGTCGATGTCGTCGCCCTGCCGCTCCTGACCGGATCCGCATCGACCCTTGTCGCGATCCTCACGAGGCTGGTCGTGCCGCTGGCGGTGGTCGGGCTCCTGCGCCGCCGACCGGTCCGAGCCGCGTTCGCGCCCGTGGCGTCATGATCAGGTCGTTCTTCCACAGCGGAGGCGCGGAGGGCGGTCTGGCGCTGCACGGGGCCGGCGGCGCGGGCGTGGGGAACCCGCTGTACGACACCCTGTCCGGTCACGAGATCGCCCTCGTTGCGGTCCTGGCCCTGCCGCTCCTGGCCTGGTGGCTCCACATCCGCGCTTCGGACAGGTCAGCACGGGCCGTTCGCCTGCTGGCCGGCTATCGAGCGCTCACGCCGGTCGACCACCTGGCGGTCTGGTCCATGGCTGCGTCTGCGGCCGTACACCTGGCCCTGGCACCCGGCCATGGTGGCGGCATCATGGCCATCCTGTTCGTCACCCAGGCCGCCCTGCTCGGGCTGATCATGTGGCGCGCCCTGACCGGCCGGCGATGGCGGGCCCCCGGCGCGGCGGTCCTTGGCGGTTCGGTCGTCGCCTACGCGGTCGCCGTCTTCGGCGGCGATGTCCCGGATCAGGTGGGCCTGGCCACGAAGCTCGTCGAGCTGGTCGGTCTTGCAGCGATCCTGCGCGCTTCGACGGACGGACACAGGGTCCGACGCACGGCCGGCTGGGGTATCGTGACGGTCCTCGCCCTGGCGACCTCGGTGTCCGGCTGGTTCGGGGCGATCGCGGCAGCCGGGGGGACCGCTGACCACGCCATCGAACGGGTGGACGACCAGTCCGCCGACGGGGCAGGAGACCAGGCGGGCGATGGCTCGGGCGACCACGCCACCATCTGGCCGGCCCCTGGGTCGGTGATGCGGATGGCCGATGCCGGTGAGGCGTCCCCGGACGAGGTCCGCGTCGCGACCGACCTTCACGAACGCCTCGTTGCCGCCACAGCAAGGTACGCGGATCCGGCTATCGCAGCGGCAGATGGTTACGAGGTGGATGGGATGTACGGCACGGACTTCCATGCGGTCAACCAGGCCTACGAGGAAGACGGCCGGATCATGGACCCGGAGCGACCGGAGAACCTGATCTACGCCATCACCCCCCGCGGCCCTGTGCTGCTCGGGGCGATGTTCACGGTCCCGGTCGGCGTGTCCGGACCCGCGCTCGGCGGTCCCCTGACCGTCTGGCACGCCCACGAGCATGTCTGTATCGGGCTGCTGCCGCCGGGTCTGAGCGGCCTCCTCTCGCCACTCGGTGGCTGCCCCGCCGGATCGGTCGATGTCCCCATCACCAACGAGATGATCCATGCCTGGGTGGCACCAGGTGCCCCGCAGGAATGGGGCGACCTCGACGAGACGTGGCGCGATGCGTACCTCGCACGGCAGGCGACCACTCCGTGAGGATCAGGACCCGATGGGGACGCGCCGCTCGGTGCGGATCCTGGTCAGAGCCACCCCGCCGATGATGATCGCCCCGCCGACGACCTGCCCGAGTCTGATCGGCTCACCAAGGAAGATGAACGCCATGACCACCGCCATCGCCGGGACCAGCGACTGGATCGCGGTTATGCGCGTCGGGCCAAGCAGGCGTACGCCGTGGAAGACCACGACGTTGGCAAGTGCAGCGGCGAGGATTCCCGCGTAGAGGATGGCGAGTAGGAGAGCTGCGAGGTCTCCCTCCGCGCCAGTCGCCGTATCGACCGCCCCCGGAGCGAGGAGCTGGAGCGTCCCGATCGGGGCCAGCACGATGGTCCCGCCGACCGTCGCCCAGGTCGTGAGCTCCAGCGCCGAGTGGCCGCGGAGGTAGCGTGCGCCCACCGCCGTGTAGGTGGCCCAGCTGAGGGTCGCGGCAAGGGTCAGCGCAAAACCGACCGGTGAACCGGCAAGTTCGATACCGACGCCGGCGCCGATGACGATGGCGACTCCAAGGAACGATAGACCGACACCGAGCGCCCGGAGTGGCGAGAGCGTATCGGTGCGGGCGAGGACGGCGATGACCGCGACGAAGACGGGCGTCGAGCCGATGAGCAGGGCCGAGTCGCCGGCCGGGATGGTCTGGAGCCCGACCGTCCACAGGATCTGGTAGATCCCGAAGCCGAGGCCACCAAGGATGAGGATGCGCCAGGTGTCGGGACGCGGCAGACGGATCGAACCGTTCGACCAGCGCAGGATGACGAGGAGTGCGGCGGCGGCGAGCGCATAGCGCAGGAAGGTGAACGCGACCGGCGGCATCATGCCGATGGCGCCCTTGACCACGATGAAATTCGCACCCCAGATGACCATCACGCCGACGACGGCGAGCTCGATGAGTCGACGGTCGGACAGACCGACGCCCGCCGGTCGGTCGGCGGGCGTCAAGGTGCCGGCTGGTCGGGGCTGGGTCGCGGCGTGCGCCGATGGCGGACCGCGACCGCCGGTCGGGATGGACGATCGGGCGCGTCGACGGAGGTCAGACGCCCTCGCGATCGAGCTCGAGGAGCTCCTCGTCGGCCTCCTCGGTCAGCTTCAGCCAGACGAACAGTCCGGCAAGGACCGCGAGCGGGATGACGATGAGCGCGCCAAGAGTGATGCCGAGCGCGACGGCGACGGTCTTGAGAGCCTTCATCCGATGAACCTCCTCGAGACGGGGGCGCCGGGGCGGCACCCTTGGGAACTGCTTGACCGGTTGACTTGATCAGGCGCTCGTGGATGAGCCCGAACCCGGCGCCTTGGCCGGTTGGCGGAGCGCAGGTCCGGCCTCCACCAGATTGGTGATGTCCTCCCGGGTGAACTCCGCGAGCTCGTGATGAGAGCCCTGCTGGCCCTGGAGCAGGAGCCTGACCACGAACGCCCCGTCCTGCTCGAAGAAGAAGACGTCACGCGGACGCTGCTGGTCCATGTATCGCCCGAGCACCCGGAATGCGGTCTCGTAGTAGCCGGCCTCATGAGGTGGCGGCGGTGGGGTCCGACCGCGCCGCGCAGTCGCCTCATCCATGAACCTCGCGATGTCGTCGTCGAGGAAGGTGAGGGTCTCCTTCGTCTGGGTCCCCATCGTGTCAGACCATGTGCTGGTGGACTGGCCGGAGACTACCAGCCCCTGGACGATGAAGCCGTCGGGTGCCTCCACGAGGAGGACGTCCTTCATGCCGCGCTGGTCGAGGAACGCGCCGATGGAACGGAAGACTTCCTCGAAGTCCTGGCGCGGGCTTCCCTCGTAGATCCGCATGCGGGCTGGTCCTCCATTCCGGGACGTATCGGCTGGTCCAGCGGCCCGCGACGCTCGGCACGGCGCCCGCTTACCCCGTCGGCCCGATCTCACCGGAGTGTACCGAGTC
>CAYNGM010000083.1:0-8616 GCA_964396565.1 uncultured Anaerolineaceae bacterium
TCCGCCCGAACCCGACGATCCCGATCGTGGCGCCGTGGACGTCCGGACCGAGCAGCAGCAGCGGACCCCACGTCTTCCAGTGACCTTCACGGACGTACCGCTCGCCCTCAGACACGCGTCGGGCGGCGGCCATCAGCAACGCCCACGCGAGATCCGCGGTCGTCTCGGTCAGGACGCCCGGCGTGTTGCCGACGGGAATCCCCCGCCGCGCGCACGCGGCGACATCGATGTTGTCGAACCCGACGGCGTAGTTGCTGACGACCCGCAGGCCCGGCCCGGCGGCATCGAGGAACTCTTCGTCGACACGGTCGGTGAGGAGCGTCAGCACCCCGTCACAGCCGGCGATCCGGTGCAGCAACTCGTCGCGCGGTGGCGGGAGCTCGCCCTCCCAGAGATCGACGTCGCAAACCGCGCGAAGAGCGTCGAGCCCCTCCTCGGGGATCCGCCGAGCGACGAAGACGCGTGGATGAACCGTATCGCGGTCAGCCACGACCAAGCCCCACCACGAACCGGCCGATGCGTCCGAGCGCCTCGGTCAGGTTCTCGCGGGAGTTCGCGTACGACACCCGGATGTGGTCCACCCCCACCCCACCGAACGCGGTCCCGGCGAGGACGCATACGCCCGCCTCGTGGAGCAACCGATCGGCCAAGTCGTGCCCGGACAGCCCGGTGCCCGTCACGGATGGGAACGCGTAGAACGCCCCGACCGGGTTGGCACATCGGATGCCGGGGATCTCGTTGAGACCTGCGACGACCAGGTCGCGCCGCGCCCGGAACTCCGTGAGCATGGCGTCCACGTCGTCCTGTGGTCCGGTGAGCGCCGCGACGGCTCCCACCTGCGCGAAGGTAGGTGCGCACGAGATCGTGTTGATGACGAGTTGGCTGTACGTCGGAATGAGCGATTCGGGCACGACCGCGTAGCCGAGACGCCAGCCGGTCATCGCGAACGTCTTGGAGAACCCGTCGAGGATGATGGTCCGCTCGGCCATCCCGGGGAGCGCCGCGATCGACACGTGCTCGTGGCCGTCGTACAGGATCCGGCCGTAGATCTCATCGCTGACGACCCACAGGTCGTGTTCGATCGCAAGGTCTGCGATCCGCGTCAGATCGTCACGGGTCAGCACGCCACCAGTCGGATTAGCCGGCGAGTTGAGGAACAGGACGCGTGTTCGCGGCGTGATGAGCGAAGCAAGCTCATCGACGTCGAGCCGGAAGTCGTTCTCCATGCGAATGGGCATCGGCACCGGCGTCGCGCCGACGAACCGGGTGAGTGACTCGTAGATCGGATAGCCCGGGTCCGGGACGAGCACCTCATCGCCCGGATCGACCAGGCCGAGGATGGCGTAGAGCATCACGCCCTTGCCACCGACCGTGACGAACACCTGTGACGGGTCGGCAGCGACGCCCTTGCGCAGCACGACATCTGCGGCGATCGCCTCGCGCAGGGCCGGTATCCCGGGGAACGGCGCGTAATGGGTGGCACCGTCGTCGAGTGCGCGCTTGGCCGCCTCACGCACATGCGGCGGGGTGTCGAAGTCGGGTTCGCCGATCTGCAGGTGGATGATCGATCGACCCTGGGCCTCCAGCGCGCGGGCGCGCGCGCTGACCTCGAAGGCGCTCTCGGTGCCGATCGAACCCATCCTGGCCGCGACGGTCCGTCCGGTCATGATGCTCATCTGGGGTTCTCCTTCGCTCGTGTCCGGCGAGCATCGGGCTCCATCATCATGAACGTCAAGCGCCGAGTTCTACATCCACCGTTTAGTCAGGCTACAACTTCTCCTGCCGAACGCTGGAGCGCCTCGACCATCGCCGCGACCGCCGGGTGGCGACGTCGCGCCGGCTTGAGCGCGACCATCACGGTGCGCTCGAGTGGTGGATCGAGTTGCGCGACGGAGGCGCGGATCGGACGATCCCGCAGCGCCAGACCGGGCAGGAAGGCTCCACCCAGCCCGGCCTCGACAAGAGCGATGATCACGCTGTAGTCCCGACAGCGTGAGCGTACATGCGGTTCGAAACCAGCACGGTGACAGGCTCGCAGGACGGCGCCGTAGATCGCGCTCGCCTCGGTGTCCATGATCCACGGTTGGTCGTGCAGATCAGTCAGACGCGTCGACGCCGGACCCCGCGGTCTCCTGCCCGGCCCGCCGTCACCGTGGCCGACCCTGCTGTCGATCGGGAGTGCGACGTGGATCGGATCGCGCAGCAGCGGCACCACCTCCAGCCCCTGCTCGCGGACTCGCGCCGACTCGTCGTACTCGTCGACGACCGCGAGATCCACCTCGTCCATGGCGAGAGCCACGAGGCTCTCGGCTGTCTCAAGGTCACGTAGCGTCACCCGCAGCCCCGGATGCTGGCCACCCAGGATGGTGATGGCGGACGGCAGGATCGCCCGGGCCGCGGTGGGAAATGCGGCGACCCGGAGCGTTCCGGCGATACCCGCACGCGAGGCCGCGAGATCGGATTCGGCCGCCTCGAGGGCATCGCTGATCGTGTCGGCGTGGCGGACAAGCGTCATGCCGGCCTCTGTCAGCCGGACCCGTCGGCCGTGGCGCTCGACGATCGCGACGCCTGCCTCGGCCTCGAGGAGCTTCAGTTGCTGCGACACCGCTGACGGCGTGATCGACAGCGCCTCGGCGGCTGCCGTGATGGTCCCGCGCCGGGCCACCTCTCGCAGCAGTTGCAGCCGCCAGACCCCGAGCATCGATCAGCCCGCCTTTCCGGGCCGACCAGGACCGATCGAGTCGCCACGCTGGGGTGTCATCTTGCGCGTGAACCCCACGGCAGGATGCCGATTCGGGCGATCACACCGGGGTGTCGTCCCGCCGACGACGATCCGAGGCTTCCCGGGTGTCGTCCCGCGGGCACACCCTGAAAGTCCGAGCGTCGTCCCGCGGGCACACCCTGAAAGTCCGAGTGTCGTCCCTGTGACGACGATCCACCGAGGGCTCGCGACCTGTCGACGACGATCATGGATCGCGTGACCGCGGATCGGGTGCTCGCGGATCGGGTGCTCGCGGATCGGGTGCTCGCGAATCGCGTGACCGCGGCAAGCGGTCGCCCGCGTTCACTGGCGGTCAGGGTCGCCCATCGAGTCCGGTGTCGTCCCTTGGGCGACGATTTCCAACAAGCGCCCGCTTGATCGCCCGGGTGTGCCATCTTCGGGTGCAGATGGTGTCCGTGGGACGACATGCGACCCTCCGCGATCATCCACCCTACGGCAGAAGCGAGCGGATCGCGAAGGTCACGTTGGCCGGGCGTTCGGCGAGCCGGCGCATGTACCACGGGTACCAGTGCTCGCCATAGGCGATCAGGACACAGACCTGGTAGCCAGCCTTGGCCAGTCTGTGCTGCTCGCCGACCCGGATCCCGTAGAGCATCTCGATCTCGAACCCGTCGCGACCGACACCGGCACTCGCGACGCCCTCGGCGATCTGCTCGATGAGATCGACGTCATGGGTCCCAAGGCCAAGCCGGATCGGTCGGCCCTTGCCCTCGAGGAGGAAGCGCGTGGCCAGCCCGACGTAGTTGGAGTCCACCTTGCGCTTGTCGCGATAGGCGATCGCGGCAGGTTCGTCGTAGGCGCCCTTGACCAGGCGGATCGCAGGATCGAGCGGCATCAGCCGGGTGATGTCGCCGGCGGTCCGCTTGAGGTATGCCTGAAGACAGATGCCCGTCCGGGGCTGGACGGCCCGCAACCGCTCGTAGAGCCGGATGGTCGTCTCGCAGTAGTCGCTGCCCTCCATGTCGATCCACAGGAACGACCCGGTGGACGCGGCGTGTTCGGCGATCCGGACGAGGTGCGCCAACGTCGCATCCTCATCGTGATCGAGACCAAGCTGGGTGGGCTTGACGGAGACTTCGCCCCGGATCCCACGCGCCGCGATCGCATCGAGCACGGCGATGTAATGGTCAGCGACTTCGTCGGCCTCGGCCAGGGTGGCGAGGTTCTCGCCCAGGCGCGTGTACATGCTGGAGATGCCGGCCGCCTGGAGCGGCATGGCGGCATCCAGTGCCGACTCGAGAGTCGTCCCCGGCATGAACCGTCTGACGGCCCTCTGCATGAACGGGAACGACGGCAGCTTCTCCTTGAGCCACGTATTCCGAGCGGCCCACAGGAAGACGCGACGCATCACGGCAGACTCCTCACGGCAGACTCCTCACGGCAGACTCCTCACGGCAGACTCCTCACCATGCCACCATCCACCGACACGATGGCCCCCGTGACGTAGGACGCCGCGGGCGACGACAGGAACGCCCCGATCCGCCCGAACTCCGCCGGATCTCCGTACCGACCCAGCGGGATCCGCGCGATCCATGCATCACGGGCGGCCTCGCTGGTGGTGCCGGTCCGGGCGGCGGTCGCCGCATCGAGCTCGGCGATCCGCGCGGTGGTCAGACGGCCCGGGGCGAGGCCGTTGATCCGGATCGGGGCGATCTCGGGAACCAGCGACTTGATCAGTCCGGCGAGCCCCGGGCGCAACAGGTTGGAGGTGGTCAGACCCGGCACCGGCTCACGGACCGATGACGAGAGATTGATCAGGATCGCTGGTCGGTCGCTCGCACGCAGGTGCGGGAGAGCGGCCCGGATCAGGCGCAACGCGCTGTGCAGCGTCCCGTCGATGGCCAGCTGCCAGGCGGCCTCGTCAAGGTCCTCGAAGCGACCAGGCGGCGGGCCACCCGAGTTGACCACGAGGATGTCAAGGCCACCGAGGACCGCGACCGCTCGCTCGACCGCACCGCCTGGCCCATCAGGAGTGGCAAGGTCCACCCCGATCGCAACGCTCCCGGAAATGGTCGCAGCGGCGGCATCGAGGCGCTCGGACGGCCGGGCGACCAGGGCGACGCGGGCACCCTCGCCCGCCAACGCGCTGGCGATCGCCCCACCAAGGCCACCGGACCCGCCACCGACGAACGCGCGCGCGCCGTCGAGTCCCAGGTCCATGCACGATCCCTCCTGCGCCGCGACCGACATCCACCGATGATCCGGGCGGCTCCTCCACCACCTGCGGTCGAGCACGATGGTACGCGCCCGAGCCTCCCCACGGGACCCATCAGCGCAGGCACGATTAGAATCCCCGGTGATGACCGCCTATTTCGACATCGACAAGGCGAATGCTGCCCTCGTGGAGGTGGCGCCGCTGCTCGAGACGCTAGCCGACCAACGTGCGGAACTGATCCGCCTGCGCGACCGATCGCTCGCGACACCGTCGACATCAGGCGGTGGGAACTCCGACGATCCGGGGCTCGATCCCGAAGAAGGACGACGCATCAGGCTGCGGATGCAGGGCGTGATAGACCAGATGGCGGCAGCCGTCGCCCGGATCGACTCGCTCGGGATCAGCCTGCGCGACATAGAGCGCGGCCTCATCGACTTTCCTGCTCTGGTCTCCGGTCGCCAGGTATGGCTGTGCTGGCAACTCGGCGAGTCGGATGTGGCGTTCTGGCACGAACTCGAGTCCGGGTTCGGCGGTCGCAGGCCGCTGGCTGAGCTGGTATGAGCGCGCCGGAGGCGCCGGCGACCGTCGTCCAGCTCGACGGTCGGTCAAAGGCCTTCCGACCGCTCCCCGTCGCAGACCGCGTCGCAGCGCTACGCGCAGGAGTCACCGCCTACACCCGTGGCGACTTCTTCCTGGCCCATGAACTGCTCGAGCCGGCCTGGATGGGGAGTGACGATCCGCTCGAACGGTCATTCACGCAGGGGCTGATCAAACTCGCTGCGGCCGATGTGCATCGCGTCCGGGGCAACGCCAAGGGCCTGGTTCGCAACCTAGAGGGTGCGGCCGATCGCCTGCGCTCGGCTGCCACTGCCGGATACGTACCCCTGATCGCCGTGGACGGTGCGCGTCTGGCGGATGACGTTGAACGCCGTCTGGTGAACGCTCGTCTGGATCGCGACCCTGGTCCTGTCGATCTCGGGCTAGCGGATCTTCCGTGATCCGTCGCGGCCCCGACATCCCGGCCATCGATGCGCTCGAGGCCGATCGGCGTCTGCGCGAGGACGTGGATCGCCCGATCCTGCTCGACGTCCGCGAGCCGGACGAGTTCGTCGCGATCCGTGCACCCGGTGCCACCCTCTTTCCCACATCGACCTTCATGTTGCGTATCGCCGAGCTTCCCCGGGATCGCCCGATCCTGGTCATCTGCCGGTCGGGCAACAGGTCGGCCAGCGTGACCGACTACCTTCTCCGCAGCGGTTGGACCGATGTCGTCAATATCTCGGGTGGGATGATCATCTGGGAGCGTGCCGGCTTGCCGGTCAGGCGCGGACCGACGACACCCGGCGAGGGGCTCCTCGGGGACTGATCCAGGTTCCCGGGGACCTGTTCCGGGCTGATCCAGCCCGATGTACGAGCCGATCGCAGGCCGACCGGCAGCGGTCCGCCCGCCCCACGCTCCGTCAGCGGCGCAGGACGCGGCGGATCAACGCCTTCGACTGCTCCTTGTGGGCGAAGCCCCAGCCGATGAGCAGGATGATGATGAAGTTCAGGGTTCCGGCACCGGCCGCATTCAGATAGCCCAGCTGCTGCCCGATCTCACCCTCGATGGTCAATCCAGGCACGGTCATCCCGATCAGACCAAGCTGGAAGAACGGGCTGAGCGGCGCGATGTTCGATCTGGCGCTGCTCGTCGTCGGGCCGTCCGGTGTAGTCCCGCCGATGACGATGGCGTTCGGGCCGGCCACGACCGTACTGCCCCCCGCGATACCGAACGGCATGTCACTGGCCGTCAGGTGCTGCCAGCCTGGCAGGTCGCCGGTCGCGGTCGGGATGGCCCAGTAGAGCTCGCCGTGCAGACCGTTCGCATCCTCGCCGCCGAGCAGATACAGGGTCCCGGCGGACACCCAGCTGGCCGCGTTGTCACGCGGGGCCGGAAGATTCACCGAATCCGCGACAGCCCACTGGATGACCTTCCCCTCATCCGGGTTCTCGGGGAGACCCTCGGCCGCCGCCACACCGATCGATCCGCGCTGGACGGCACCGACTGCGCCGTTTGCGTCGTGCCCACCCCACAGCCAGACGTAGTCACCGATGATCGTGGCAGCCCCGTCGGCCTGCGGTCGCGTGAGCGGCTGATCAGTCTCCCAAGGTTCCAATGACCCGTCATCGGCCAATGGCGCACGCCAGACGGTCGAGACCGGACCGTCCGGCCCCACGCCGCCGATCACAAGCACGGATGTGGGCGCTGCGGCGGCGGCTGCCCCGGCGCGCGCCTCGGGCAGGAGCAGATCCTGCTTCTTTGCGTCCTTGACAGTGGTCCATTCCCCGAGCGCGCCAGTCGTCGAATCCGGCGTCAGCGCGAAGATCGTGCGCGTCGGCTTGCCATCGGCCCCGTACCCGCCGATGACATAAACGCTGCCCGACACCAGCAGGACGCTTGCCTCTGAGCGCGGTTCGGGCAGCGCCGGGCCTTCCGACCACGGACCGAAGTTGCCGGTCCCGGAGAGCTCCGTGACATAGACGCTTGACTGTGGCGTCGTGCCGTCCGTGCCGCCGACGTACAGGAACGTCTTGCCGATCTGGATGGCCGAGCCATCGGTGCGCGCAGCAGGCAGGGCCAGTTCAGGCGGTGACGGATGCCATGGTGCGACCGCGCCGACCGGCGCCGGACAGGGCAGGTTCTCGTTGCCCGGTGGGCAGAAGTTGATCGGCGACCAGAACGGGACGGGCTCGCCCACGCCAAGGAACACGGTCCGGCTGACCGTCAGGTAGTAGGCCCGGTCCGGGATGTAGCCGAGCATCATGATGATGACGATCAGCCAGAAGGCGGCCTTCAGACCGGCCCACGTCCAGCCGTCAGCGTCGAGCGCGCCGAACAGGACCCGCTTGCGCGGGACCGTGCTGCCAGCTCCAAGGGCCTGCTGTGCCATCGTCCTCCCATCCTCGCCGGCCGGGATGCGGCCGGTTGTCATTGCGCGGTCAGTGTCCCGGTCATGTTGGGGTGCACGGTGCAGATGAACGGATAGGCACCCGGCGCGAGCGCCTTCACGTCGTAGGTAGCCTCCGCCACCCCGGTGATGATCTCGCCGCGCATGATCTCCACGCCGGCCGCGTCCTTGAGGTCCACGTTGTGCGGGACGCCCGCCTCGTTGTTCTTGAAGTGGATCTGGAAGGCGGTATTCGCCGGGACCGTGACCTCAGGCGTGTCGAACTTGGCCGCCGTGCTGGCCGAGATCTCGACGACGGTGCCGGACGGGGCACCGGATGCAGCCCCACTCGGGGCAGCCGTCGGCGCACCCGATGCGCCGGGCGTGGCCGCCGGCGTGTTGAACGAGTCGGCCCAGCAGGCCGGGTACGGCGTCGACCCGGGCGCAGGCTTGTAGTTCGGGTCACGCCAACCGGTGAAGGTGATCACGGCACCACTGATCGGGTCCGTCTTGGGTTCGAACAGGTGCTCGTCCCTGACGATGTACTTGTCCTCGTTGGTCGCCATCAGGAAGTCGATCAACTCGTTGATCTGCATGTAGTTGAGCGGGCCCGGTGGATTACCGTCGTCCGCCCAGACCGGCATCATCGAGTTGGCCGTACCACAGGCGTAGCGGCCACCGACCGTCAGGATCGTCCGCAGGTAATCCTCGTTGAGGTGCTGGAAGAGCTTCTCCTGGCTGTTCAGGATCGG
>CAYNGM010000084.1:0-8482 GCA_964396565.1 uncultured Anaerolineaceae bacterium
GCTCCCGGCCGCCGACCTCGCGGCCGCCTGGCGTTCCTCTGCACCGCCATCTACCGCGCTCGGTCACGTCGAGGCCGTGGACGATCCGCTCCGCGCGCTCGAGCGGGCAGCCGAGCTGGCCGGCGACGCTGGTTGCACCGTGGTCGCCGGGTCGCTGTACCTTGTCGGCCTCGTGCGCGCCCACCTCATCGACGACCCAGATCTTCGGGACCCGGCCCCGTGACCGAGTCAGCGCGACTGCCACCCGCGCCGATCGTGGTCGGCCCTCGCGAGTTCGCCTGGGGCGAGCGGACCTTCGTGATGGGGATCCTCAACGTGACGCCGGATTCCTTCTCCGGCGACGGTCTGCTGCGCCCGGCCGACGCAGCGGGCGACCCGGTCGAACGCGCCCTCGAGGGCGCTCGCCTGATGGTCGAGGCGGGTGCCGACCTGCTCGACATCGGGGGCGAATCGACGCGACCCGGACACGCCGCGGTCAGCGAGGCGGAGGAGCGCGACCGCGTCGTGCCCGTCGTCGCCGCGGTTCGGGCGGCGCTGCCGACGATCTCCATCAGCATCGACACGACCAAGCCGCGGGTCGCCGAGGCGGCCCTCGATGCCGGTGCAGACCTGGTCAATGACATCTGGGGCACGGGGCCAGGGGGGGCGGACCTGGCCGCTCTTGCGGCTGTGCGCCGGGTGCCGCTGCTGGTGATGCACAACCGCGTCCGGCCGCGTTACGACGATGTCGTGGCCGAGGTCATCGCGGACCTGGATGCCGCACTGGAACGAGCGGTCGGCCTGGGTGTTCCGTGGGACCGGATCATCGTGGACCCTGGTATCGGCTTCGGCAAGACGGCTGACCACAACGTGGCCGTCCTCCACGACCTCGCCGCACTGCGCGTCCTTGGCCGTCCCATCCTGCTTGGGACGTCGCGCAAGTCCACCCTGGGTCGCATCCTGGACCTGCCGCCAGACGAACGGCTGGAGGCGACGCTCGCGACGACGGCCCTGGGCATCGCGGCCGGCGTGGACATCGTTCGGGTCCACGACGTGGCGGCAAACGTGCGCGCGGCGCGTGTCGCCGACGCGGTCGTCCGCGGCAACTGGCGCGCCGAGTCCGAGGGAGCGATCGGAGGGACGTCATGACCGATCGGATCATCCTCGCCGACCTGAAGTTCCAGGCTCGCCACGGTGTCCATGACTGGGAGCGCGAGACGGACCAGCCGTTCGAGGTCGATGTCGAACTCGTGCTTGACCTCCGTCCGGCCGGCGAATCCGACGACCTGGCGAGGACGATGGACTACGGCCGGGTCTACGCCACCGTCGCCGAAATCGTCACCGGGCGCTCGTACGCGCTCATCGAGGCGCTGGCCGAGGCGATCGCGACGGCGCTCCTGGGCGACTGGCGCGAGGTCGGGCTCGACGAAGTCACCGTGCGCGTTCGGAAGCCGTGTGTGCAGCTCGGCGGTCCGCTCGCCTATGCCGGTGTCGAAGTTCGACGACGACCGCAGGACTGAGGCCGTTTCCGTCGGCGACCGCTAGTTGGCCGGTCGGGTCCCGAGGGTAAGGGTCAGCGTCTTCGAGGCGCCGTCGCGCAGGATATCCACCGCGATCGTGTCGCCAGGGGCGAACTGGCTGAGCGTGGCGTCGAGCGGATGATCGCCGTCGATCGGCTTGCCATCGACCTTGACGATGATGTCACCGGCCTGGAAGCCAGCCTGTGCCGCCGGGGTGCCCGGCTGGACGGCGGTACGCCCGTTGGAGCCGCCGATGAGTGCGCCATCGATGACCGGGAGGTTCTCGGCCTTGGCCAGCTGGCGGGTGATGGTCGAATAGGTCACACCCATGTACGGCCGGGCAAGGGTCTTGCCGGCGACGGCCTGGGCCATGATCGGCTTGGCGATGTCGATCGGGATGGCGAACCCGATGCCGTTGCTGTCGGCGGCGATCGCGGTGTTGATGCCGACGATGCTGCCGTTGGCGTCGAGCAGCGGGCCGCCCGAGTTGCCCGGGTTGATCGCCGCGTCGGTCTGGACGAGGTTGGTCAGGCTCTGGCCATCGTCGGTCGTGATGGAGCGGCCCTTGGCCGACACGATCCCGCTGGTGACCGAGTTCGAGTAGGTGCCCAGCGGGCTGCCGATGGCTACCACCAGCTGCCCGACCTTGAGTTCATCCGAGCTGCCCAGGGCGGCCGTCGGAAGATCGGTCGCATCGACCTTGACGATGGCGAGGTCGGTCAGTGTGTCGATGCCGTAGACCGATCCGGTGAACGAACGGCCGTCGTTGAGCTCGACCCGGAGGCTGTCGCTGCCCTCGACCACATGGCGGTTGGTCAGGATCCAGCCCATCGGGTCGTAGATGACCCCCGAGCCGACTCCGGTCTCCGGGATGACCCCGAAGTCCGTGTTGGCATCGCCGCTCGTGGTGATCCGGACGACCGCCGGGTTGACCTTGGCGGCGACGTCGATGGTCGCCGACGATTCATCGATGGTCACGGGCTGGTTGACGCCGACACGCTGGGCCGCCGCCGTCCCCGCGACCGTGACCGGGCGATCGAGGGCGCCGGTCGCGCCCAGGGCGAGGACGGTGCCGCCCGAGGCCAGGACAGCCGACAGGAGTGCAGCCGCCAGGATCGAGGTGCCGTTCCCGCGTCCGCGGTCCTTCGGCGCAAGGGTGGCCGTCGCGACCGGTGTCACCGGGGCAGCGGGCTCGTACCAGCGCTCGGGTGTCCCGGGGCTGGCCGTGGACGTATCGGTCCGTACCCAGCCTCCGCGAGGGTCTGGCTCCGGCGAGTAGCGCTCGGTCGCGGACCCTGTCGGGCTGGTCGCCTCGACGGGGATGGTCGGGGACACACCGGGCGGCGTCATCGGGGCTGTGCCTGGTGGCGTGATCGGGGCTGCCGCGGGCAGGGGTGCAGCCTCCGTTGTCGGATCCGCGGTCGCGGGCACGGTGTGGCGGATGGTGGCGTCGGCGTCGTCGGGGCGGCTGGGATCGGTCATCGCGCGGGGTTCCCCTCAGGCTGCGGCCGGTGAGCGACCGGAGATGGGTGGCAGCCTCAGGATGTCGAAGCCGGATTCATCTGCGACGCGTCGGACGGTGAAGTTTCCGTCATGTTGGTCATCGTGTCCTGAGAGGCGTCTGAGGTCGGGGTCACGGCCGGGGCCCCGGTCTGCTCCGCGGTCACCGCCCTGCGCTCCGACCCCTCGGCCGCCGAGGCGACCGCCGCGCGATCGGCGGCCGGTGTCCCGGCGACGTCCCGTGGGTCGCGCGGCAGGCGGACCGTGAACCTGCTGCCGACGCCCGAGCCGCTCTCGACCTCGATCGATCCGCCGTGCATGTCGACGATGCTCTTGACGATTGCCAGACCCAGCCCCGAGCCGCTGCCCCGCGCCTCGTTGGCCCGCGAACCACGATAGAAGCGCTCGAAGATCCGGGGCATCTCGGCGGCGTCGATGCCGACGCCCGTGTCGGTCACGTCGATCCGCCCGCCGTCCTCGGTCGGGGCGACCTCCACTTTGACGGTGCCGCCGCGCGGCGTGAACTTGAGGGCGTTGCCGACCAGGTTCGCGACCACCTGCCCGATCCGTGGCGGATCATGGCGTATCCGGATCGGTGCGTCGGGCAGGACGAGGGTCAGCGTCACGCCACGGCGCGTCGCCACGCCGTCGTGCTGGTGGGTCGCCGATTCGACCGCAGCCCGCAGGTCGTCCGGCCGCAGGTCGAGCAGGACCAGCCCCGAATCGAGCTTGGACAGCTCGAGCAGGTTCTGGGCGAGCCAGTCGAGACGCTCGATCTGGCCGGCACTCGACTCGAGGAACTCGGCCCGCGCCTCCGGATCATCGCCGGCCGACTCCAGCAGCAGCTGGTTGAACGTGCGCAGGGCCGCCAGTGGGGTGCGCAACTCATGTGACACGTCGGCCAGGAAGTCGCGACTTCGGTCGCGGTCGCGGCGGATGATCTCGACGCTCTCCTCGAGTCGATCGGCCATCGCGTTGAACTGGACGGCAAGCTCGGCGATCTCGGACGAGCCGGTGCGTCGCCGCGAGGTCGGGACACGACGGGACAGGTCGCCCTCCGCAAGCCCGCGAGATGCGTCGGTCAACTGGCGGAGCGGGGTCGTGAACCGTCGGGCCAGCGCCGCGGACACGACGACCGCCAGACCCAGCGCGAACATCGAGATCGCCGCCAGGACCCCGGTGACGTTGGCCAGCGCGGTCGCCCGGTAGGTGTACGGGTTGGCAAGAGTGACCTCGATCACGTACCGACCCCACAGCGGCCCACCGGCGTACAGCTGGGTGACCGACGTCGGCTCGCGTGTCTGGCCCTTGGCCGGCCCGCCCTCGAGGTCGACTCGGAACGTCCCATCGGGGCTGGGCAAGAAGACCGTCCCTTGCCCATCGCTCGCCGCGTGACCGAAGCGGACGATGACGTCGGCCTGGCCGAGCCGGTCGGCCATGAACCGGCGCTGTCCCGGATCGTTCATGACGTCGATCACCGACGGGTTAGTCGAGCCATCGGCGGCGACCACGCTCCCGGTGCCGGCTGCCCGGTCGACGAGGGCCTGGACATAGGCGCTGACCGTCGTCGAGCGGACCTCGAGGTCGGCCGTCTGCTGGCTGGTGAAGTAGTCGTCGAGGCGGTTCAGGACAAGGACGGTGACGAGGATGAGGGTGAGGGCGATGACCGCCACGAACGCGACGGTCAGGCGGCCCTGGAAGGTGTGGGGCATCAGGCCACGTACCCAGCGCATCAGCGCCCCCCGGCGTGACCTCGCACCCGGCTCAGAGACCGTCGTCTCCGCAAGAGCGGTCGCGAGCCGCTCGTCAGCGTTCGGCGAAGGCGTAGCCGACACCACGGACCGTCAGCACGAAGCCGGGCGACGCCGGGTCGTCCTCGATCTTCTCGCGCAGGTGGCTGATATGGACGTTGATGGTCTTCTCGTCCTGATCAAGGGCCTCGTAGTCACGCAGCAGCTCGAGCAGCTCGGAGCGGGTGTAGACCCGGCCCGGCCGACTGGCCAGGTGGCGCAGGATCTCGAACTCGGTCGGGGTCAGGCTGATCCGCCGCTGGCCGCGCTGGACGCGTCGGCGCTCGAGGTCGATGACCAGGTCCTGGTGGCGGATGACCCGGCCACCGGCCGCGTCGGCGAGGTCCCCGTACGATCTCCGCAGCAGCGCCTTGATCCTGCTCATCAGCTCGCGCAGACCGAACGGCTTGGTCAGGTAGTCGTCGGCACCCATCTCGAGCCCGATGACCTTGTCGACCTCGTCATCACGCGCCGTCAGGACCAGGATGGGCATCTTCGCCCCGGCCGCACGCACACGTCGCAGGACCTCGAAGCCGTCTATCCCGGGCAGCCGCACATCGAGGACCACGAGATCCGGGGCCTCGCGCGTGGCGATCTCCAGGCCCTCTTCGCCGGACCGGGCGACGCCCACGTTGTAGCCCTCCTGCTGGAGGGCGTACTGGATCCCGCGAGCGACGGCGTGTTCGTCTTCGACGATCAGGATGGTTGCAGCCACGGCGGGATGCTACACCGACTCGCCATCCTGGCCCCTGATAGCGTTCTCGGGCGGGCACCGATACTGGGTGCTGCGTCACCTCGTGGTAGTCTGTGGGGCCGTTTCCGGGCGCCTCGCCACCTTCGGCCCCGCCGGTGAGTCGCAGCCCGTCCACCTGATACCCCATCGAACGATAGAGGTCCTGCCCGATGTCCACCGCCCGTCCGACGCTGACCGCCGAGCACCGCGAGGTGACCGGCAAGGCCGTCCATCGCCTGCGCAAGGCCGGCCGACTACCGGCGGTCGTGTACGGCCACGGGGTCGATTCGACCAGCCTGTCGGTGGACGCTCATGAGTTCGATCAGCTGCGCAAGCACACCGGGCCGAACGCGCTGGTGGATCTCTCGGTCGATGGCAAGAAGGCCAAGCCGGTCCTCGTCAGCTCGGTCCAGGTCCACCCCGTGAACCGCCGACCGTTGCACGTGGACCTGTTCCTGGTGCGCATGACCGAGGAGCTGACGGTCGACGTCCCGCTGGTCCCGACGGGTGAGTCGATCGCCGTCACCCAGCACGGCGGCACGCTCCTCCACCCGACCGAGTCGGTCAAGGTCAAGGCGCTGCCCGACCACCTGCCCCAGTCGATCGAGTACGCCATCGATGGCCTGGTCGACTTCGACACGACGCTCCACGTTCGGGATCTCGTCGTGCCGGCCGATGTCACGCTGCTGACCGACGGTGAGGAGATCATCGCCAAGGTCCAGGCACCGCGTGTCGAGGAGGCGGTGACGCCGGTCGAGGGTGCTGCCGCCGAGGGCGAGGTGTCCGCCGAGGCGGACGCTGCGACCGAGGTGAGCGGCGACGCGGAGGGGACGGCGGAGGCCTAGCCTCCCTCGGTCGACGTCCCCGGCAGGAGTTCGCGGACACCGGCCAGGATCTCGAGGAACGCGGCAGTCGGCCCACCGACGGCACCGAGGTCCCGTCGCCGGATGGCCACGATCCGGCGACGGATGGTCGTCGCTCCGTCCATCCCCAGGGCGTGGAGTCGCCCATCGGCGAGCTCGGCAGCTACCGCGGTCCGTGGCAGGAGTGCGACGCCCAGGCCCTGGCCGACCATCTGCTTGGCCGCGTCGATGTTGTCGAGCTCCATTACGCCGCTGGGTGACACGCCGGCCTCCCGAAAGAACGCATTGGTCAGGTCGTAGTAGCTCGATGTGCGATCGAACATGATCAGACGTGCCTCGCCCATCTCCGCTGCGCCGATCCGCGGACGGCTGGCAAGCGGGTGGCGGCCGTCGACCACGAGCACGAGTTCGTCGTCGTAGAGCGCCCGGCTCTCGACGTCCGGGTGACGCAGATCCCGGACCAGACCCAGGTCCACCTCGCGCCGCAACGCCATCTCCAGGATCTCCTCGGAATGACCGGTGCGAACGACGAGCCGGACCCGTGGATGGCGTTGGGTGAAGCGCAGTAGCAGGCGTGGCAGGACGTAAGTGCTGATGGCCGGCGCAGCTCCGATGACGAGCTCGCCCGTCCCGCCCCTGACGAGGTCGCCGACGAGTCCGGCGCCTTCCTCGAGCGCGAGGAGGGACCGTTCGGCATAGGGCAGGAAGGCACGTCCGGCATCGGTCAGGCGCATGCCGCGACGGCCACGCACGAAGAGCGGTGTGCCGAGCTCGACCTCCAGCGCCTGGAGGCGCGCCGTGAGTGCCGGTTGAGTGACATGGAGGTTCTCAGCGGCGCGACTCAGCGTGCCCGACCGTGCGGTCTCCACGAAGCCCTCGACCTGCGCAAGCTGCATGCACTACCTCGTTAGCCTGTTGCCATGCTAACACGGTGCTATAACGATGCTTGATGGAACACATCACAACATCCGATTGGACTGATGTCTCCGTCGGATCTAGCATCGCCCCCTCGCCGACCACGCACCTCAGCCAGGGAGACCCACATGAGCCCGACCGCCGTCCCGGCCCGGATCACCATCGATTTTCGGGACGCCATCCACCCGTCGCGAACCTGGATCCTCGGGTTCGACCAGGAGTCGCCGGCACGGGTCGAGGTGCTCGCATTCGAAACCCCGCCCGCACCATCGCTGGGTCGAGCCGTCGCCGGGGTCCCGCGGACCCGCCCGACCGCGCTCTCGGCCGAGTGTTCGTGTCCGGGCTACTGCGAGCGCGATCACGAGAACGAGTGACAGATAACGAGTATCGAGTAACGACGCCGATGACTGCCCCATCTCTTGCCGCGGCCGCTTCGAACGGACACCACGTCACGTCAGACGAGGACCAGCGGATGGCGGCGGCCATCGCCGACGCGCAGGCGTGGATCGATCAGCCGCGCTTCGCCTCGACCGTACGGCTGCACACCGCGGGGGACATCGCCGAGCAGCGTGGGACGATCAGCGACGACCACAGCGTCGCCCGCGACTCCGCCACGGCGTTCTACGCGCGGCTGCGTGAGCTCTTCGAGCGGGGCGAGCAGATCACCACCTTCGGACCCTACTCACCCGGTCAGGCGGTGGCCATGAAGCGCGAGGGCATCGAGGCCATCTATCTCGGTGGCTGGGCGACGTCGGCCAAGGGCTCGGCCGACGAGGACCCGGGCCCCGACCTCGCCAGCTACCCGCTAAGCCAGGTGCCCACCGAGGCGGCCGGCCTCGTCCGGGCGCTGCTGACTGCCGATCGCAACCAGCATTTCACCCGCTCGCGGATGACACCGGAACAGCGGGCGGCGACACCGCCGGTCGATTTCCGACCGTTCATCATCGCCGACGCCGACACCGGGCATGGCGGCGATGCGCACGTCCGCAACCTGATCAGGCGGTTCGTCGAGGCGGGCGTCACCGGCTACCACATCGAGGATCAGAAGCCAGGCGCCAAGAAGTGCGGCCACCAGGCCGGCAAGGTCCTGGTCGCCCAGGACGAGCAGAACAAGCGGCTGAACGCAGCCCGGCTGCAACTCGACATCATGGGTGTCGCCGGCATCATCGTCGCCCGCACCGA
>CAYNGM010000085.1:0-1478 GCA_964396565.1 uncultured Anaerolineaceae bacterium
CAGCCTGCACCTTGCCCCGGCGGAGCTGGTACGTGTCCTCGACGCGGACGTGGTGGACGTCAGCGACCCGGAGACAGCCGAGATCGAGCCCTGACGGGTTGCTTCTTCGGGCGATCGCGCGTGTCATCCGGTTCGGTTGACGACGACCCGCAGTCGTCGCGGCACCATGGATCCATCGACCCGGCACCCGACCGACTGCGTGCCACCCGCTGACCGGAGGATCCGTCATGGCTGAACCAGAGACCCCGCAGACCCCATCAGAGCCGCTCGTCGTCGTGGCCGCTGCCGTCGGAGACGAGAGCGGCGTGCTGGCCGAGGGCGCAGTCGCGGTCCAGGGCACGAAGGCTATCCTGGTCGCCCGCTTTGCCGATCCCGAGTCGGCTGGTGTCGCATATGACGCCCTGCGCACGGCTGAAGTCGAGCGTGACGTGCTCATCGATGGCGTGCTCGTCGTGGATGCCGGTGCTGACGGCAAGGTCAACATCCGCAAGATGACTGATCACCACACCAGGACCGGGACCGCATGGGGTGCCGTGGCCGGTGGCGCACTCGCGCTGATCTTCCCGCCGTCGCTCATCGCCGGGATCGTCGGTGGCGGCCTGATCGGGGCGGTCATCGGCAAGATCGGCAACCTCGATGCCCGCAAGACCGTGGCCGCGCAACTCGGCACCGTGATCACCCCCGGATCATCGGGCATCGTGGCGCTGCTCGACCTGTCAGCGGTCGAAGCGGCGACCGCGGCCATCCCGCAGGCCGAGGAGGTCAAGGCTGTACCGGTCGACGATGCGACCGCCGCCGCGGTCAAGGAGGCTGCCGACGCTGCCGAGGGAGAGCCTGCGGCGGCTGGCTGAATCCAGCGCCTCCTCCCGAGGATCGACGACGCCCGGCCGAGTGCCGGGCGTCCGCACGTCAGTTCGGTGTCCGGCGCCTCAGAACGTCGTCCGATGCCTCAGTGCGGCATCCCGCAGCTCAGACCGCGGGTGCTTCCGCGGCCGAGTCCTGGTCGTGGTACTCGGACAGGAGGGCCACCTCACGATCGTGCCGCGGGAAGACGAAGGCGACCAGGGCCGCACCGACGAGGACCGAGACGATACCGGCGATGTAGGCGTTCTGGTCTCCGGCCAGGAACGACTCACGCGCCGCGGCGATGATCTGGTCGGCGTACTGGGGATACTGCGCCGCGACCGCCTGGGCCCCGGCGAACGACATCTGGAGCTCGTTGGTCACGCCCGTCGGGATCGCGCCAGTCGATCCGCTGGCGGCGATGGCCGCTGCGACCGCCGCGCCATAACCAGCCGCCAGGATCGCGCCGAACAACGAGTTGAAGATGGCGCCGCCAAGGTCGCGTTGCAGGTCGGCAGTGCCCGATGCCATGCCGACCCTCGTGACCGGCACGGAGCCGGTCAGTGATCGCGACGCCGGTGTCCCGGCGAACCCCACCCCGATCCCGACGAACAGGTAGCCGATGGCGACGACGA
>CAYNGM010000085.1:1578-8394 GCA_964396565.1 uncultured Anaerolineaceae bacterium
GCGGCGTAGGCGAAGTCATACAGCGGGTTGGCGACCCGGAACTGACGACGCACGAACAGCACGCCGGCCACGAGCGCCACGACCAGCAGACCGAGCGCCAGCGACCGTTCATCGGCGACCGGCATGAAGTTGATGGCGAGCACGGCGGCGCCGACCAGGACCACCGACAGCACGCCGCCGAGATTGTCGACCTCCTCGGACGACTCGTGGACATGCGCCGGGATGTATCGCAACGACATGACCAGGGCGACGACCGCGAGCGGCAGCACGACCAGGAAGACAGATGGCCAGGAGAGCGCCTCCAGGAGCAACCCCGAGAGCAACGGTCCAGACACCGAGATGGCGGCGCCGGCGGCCGCCCACAGGGCGATCGCTCGGGTCCGACCGGGCCCGGCCGCCCACAGGGCCGCGATCAGCGACAGCGTCGTCGGGTAGGCCATGCCGGCGGCGAAACCGCCGAGCAAACGCGCCCCGATCAGGACCTCGATCGATGGCGCGAGACCGGCGATGACCGCGGCCGGCATCGCCACGACCACACCGAGCACGCACAGGCGCTTGCGCCCGTAGCGATCGCCGATGGCGCCCAGCCACAGGACCGAGCAGGCCAGGCCCAGCGAGTACCCGACTGCGACTAGGTTGAGCTGCGTCTGGGACGCATCGAACGCCGCGCCGATGGTGGGCAGGGCCACGTTGGCCATCGCCAGCGGCAGGTTCGCGACCGCCGCAACGACGATCAGAGTCGCCAGGACGAGACCCGCGCCCGCGGGTTCATCACCATCAGTCACTGGCGCGGCTGTGTGCTGTGCCACCGTACCTCCCTCGTGCATCGGACCGCGGCATGGTCGGGTGACGCGCCGGGTGGGACATCACCCGGATGAGATGACCCGAAGTCTGGCATGGGGAAGTGTCGTTGTGGCACGATCGGTGGCGATGTCTCGCCTGCATCTGCCCACGTTCACCAGCCCGATCATCCGGCGCGTCGCGTGGCACGCCCGGCGGGTCACGGGGCAGCTCGATCGGCGCTTCTTCCTGACCCTGGCCGAGGGCATCGTCGGGTTCGTCCTCGTCGCGGCGGTCCTGATCACCCTGTTCGAGAAGCCGTGGACATTCGAATCGATCTTCGACTCGTTCAATTGGGGCATCGCGACCGTCCTGGGTCAGGGCGATTCCGCGTATGTCGCATCACCGGCCGGACGGATCATCGGCTGGATCCTCATCCTTTTCGGCGTCGCCATGCTCGGCATGATCACCGGCGCCCTTGTCGCGATGGTCATCGATTTCCTGCTCAAGGAGGGTCAGGGCATGGGCGCTGCCGGTTTCAAGGATCACATCATCGTGTGTGGCTGGAACGCCACGGCGCGCGACCTGATCACGGAGTTGCGGGGCGACGACTACCAGCAGAAGATCGTGGTCATCGCCGACGTGGACAAGAACCCGGCGGGCGCGGGGACCTACTTCGTCCGGGGTGACGCCGCCAACTCCGAGGACCTGGAGCGTGCCGGGATAGCCGAGGCGGCGGCCGCCCTCGTCTTCCCGACTGATCCCTCAGATGCCGCCGACATGCGATCGATCCTGATCATCATGGCCATCGAGCACATCGCGCCGCATGTCCGGACCGTTGCCGAGGTCAACAACCCCAAGCACGAGCCCCACTTCCGCCGCGCCGAGGTGGACGAGCTGCTGGTCACCTCCAAGGTCGCGTCGCATCTGCTCGCCCGCTCCGCCCTGTACCCGGGCCTCAGCGGGATCGTCACCGATATCGTGTCCGGCGGCGAGGGCTCCGAGCTGTACCGCATCCAGTTGCCCAACGAGTACGTCGGGCTGTCCATCGATGCCGTGTCCGCCCGCCTCAGGTCGGAGCATCGGGCGACTCTGCTGTCGGTCAATCGCTATGGTCAGGCGTTCGTCAACCCGCCGGTCGACTTCGTCCTTGAGCCGGGCGATGACGCGGTGGTGGTGGCTGAGTCACTTGGGGACCTGGCGCCGCTTGAGATCTCGGATCTGAATGCGATCCCGCGGACTGCAGCCGTCGTGCCCTCCGCGTAGGGCGACGCGATCTTGGGACCCCCTGACCGGGGAGGTCAGGGCAGGACCAGGTGGACCGGGTTACCGCGGATGCTCACGCCCCACGTAGTCGTGTCGTTGCCACCCGACACGTTGTACTCGACGCGCCACCAGCCGGGCTCGGATGTGCTGTCACCGGGCGGGTCCAAGCCAGCGCTCCCGTATGAGCCTGGCAGCGGGATCTCGATGGTGATGAGCCTGTTGTTGAACTGGGCCGCGCCATTGATCGAGGTCTGGATCTGGGTGACGTTGCTCCCTGAACGGCCGTCGTCCGACTTCCACGAGAAGGTGGCGTAGTCATAGGAGTCGCCGTCCGGGCTCTGGAACCGCAGGTAGCCGTTGCCGGACACCTCGCCCGGGTCGAACAACTCGATGATCATCGTCTTGCCGGCGTGCATCTGCTCGATCTGTGCGAAGTAGAACGCCTGCAGCCCACCGGCCAGGTTGGTGTAGGCGGCCATTCGCCCGGCGCCATAGACCCGTGCTCCGGAACTCCCGGATCCGACCCAGATCGCGAACAGGTTCTCGGCGCCGACCGCGAGGTTGTCGCTGTCCGTGCTGGTATCGACATTGAGCCGGTAGAGGCTCTGGCCAAGGCCGTTGGCCAGGGTCACCCATTGGTTATGGGCAACGTTGCCGGAGCAGTCGGCGGCGTCCGCCCGGCCGCTGTTCGACGGGGTCCCGAAGTTGCCGCTCATGTCGCCCATCGTGTTGCTGCCGGGGTCATAGGTCAGGGTCGCGACAGGCGGTCCGTCGTCGGACGGGTTCGCCGGCGTCCCCTTGGCGTCGTACAGTCGATACGTCACCGACACCGGCGCGATCAGGGTGGATCCGCCAGGGGTCCCGGTCCAGTGGTCACCGGCGCCGTACGAGCCGCCGTGGCCGTTGTCACCGGTCGCGCAGAACATCGGATCGAACAGCCGGACCTGCCCTGATCCCCCCGGCAACTCCAGCAGGTAGTCGTAGCCCGCGCTGTCGTAGTCGGGGTTCGGGTCGCTCCGTGGGGCACCGGTCCCGCCGCCGAGGTAGGCGGGGGCGAAGCGGTCGCCGTTCTCGCGCACGCCGCCGGAGGTGAAGACTGCGCCCCAGAATCCCTGTGAGGCAAGGGTGCTGCCGGTAGACGGGTCGTTCACGTCGAGCGTCTGGTTGCTCCACGAGGTGGTGACGGTGTGGAACTGGACCTGTGCCTCGATCTGATCAACCTGGACACTCCGAGTCGAGGCGCAGTCGACCGTCCCGTCGCGCCAGGTCAGGCGCACGCGGAACGTGCCGTCAGCCAGGTCACCCCGGGTCCAGGTCGTATGCGGAGTCCACATCGAGAGGTCGGAGATGCTTCCGACGACCGGGTCGCTGTCACTCGTGGTCAAGGCGCTGGTCGGCACGTCCGCGGACCAGTTCGAGCCGCCGTCCCAGGACAGGGCTACGAACAGTCGACAGTCGGTCGAGGCCCCGCTCCCGGTCAGCCGGGTGTCGTTGAGGCGGATCCGGATGCCGTCGACGACCTCGGTCCCATCATTGGCGACGTCGCCCTGGAGGCCGAAGTTCGTCCACTGCTGGACGTGTCCGTCGGTGTCCTCGGTCGTGTAGGAGTTGTCGTTGTCCTGCGCATCGCCGGTCCCCGACCAGCCTCCGCCAGAGAGCGCGCGCGTGGTGGAGTGCCAACCGGTGTTGTCAGCGACGGGGCTGGTCGAGGCGACGCGGCGCTCGTAGAAGCCGACGCCGTAGTAGTTGTCGGGGCTACCCATCGGGACTGGCAGGACGAAGTCCGCCTTCGACTCGCGGCGCGCTATGAACGAGTCGAGGCCGACGACACGCGAGAAGAAGGTGCCCACGGGGCCGGCGATGGTGACCTTCAGACGGTGGTCGTTGACGGCGTCCTGGACCGGTGTGACCGTCATCCCATCGACGCCGTCGGCGAACCCGTTCCTGGCTGCCTCCACCCGTGCCGCGGCGTACGCGCTGGCGGTGTCACCGGGCAGGAATACGACCCCGGCGAGTGACGCCGCGTCGGCGGCCCGCTGCATGCGCAGGTTGGTCGTCCAGTACCAGGACAGGTCGATGACCATCGCGCACAGCAGGGCGAACAGGACCATCGCGCCGGCGAAGATGGCGATCACCTGACCGCGAGCCGCCCGGGACGGATCGCGGGCTGGTCCTGAGCGACGCTCCATCTGGACGACTCCTGTGACCTGCTGCGCTGGGCAGTCCGGTCGATGTGGGCAGCTGCCCGACAGGAGTCTGTGTCGGGCAGGCGGGTGCCGCGAGTGGTACTTCCGGGGTCGGTCGGGGGTTCGGAGGTCCCGGGTCGTCGCCTCGTCGCAACGTTGTCAGGTGGGCTGCAAGGTCGGACGTGCTGATGCCCCGACCAACGGCCGGGGCATCAGGGTTCGTCGAGTCGGAACGGGCCCGTCGGCTAGAGCGCCTTGACGGCCTCGATCAGCTGTCCGAGGCCATCCTTCGCGTCGGCGAAGAGCATGCCCGTCTTCTCGTTCGTGTACAGCTCGTTGTCGATCCCGGCGTAGCCGCGACCCATCGAGCGCTTGATCACCACGATGGACTTGGCGTGGTCCACGTCGAGGATCGGCATGCCCGACACCGGTGACCCCGGACGTCGTGCCGCCGGGTTGGTGACGTCGTTGGCGCCGATGACCAGGGCGACATCACAGCGATCGAACTCCGGGTTGATGTCCTCCATCTCCTTGAGCTGCGGGTAGGGGACGTTGGCCTCCGCCAGGAGCACGTTCATGTGCCCCGGCATGCGGCCGGCGACCGGGTGGATCGCGTACTTGACGTCGACCCCCTTCTCCTCGAGCAGCTCCGCCAGCTCGCGGACCGCGTGCTGGGCCTGGGCGACGGCGAGACCGTAGCCCGGCACCACGATGACGTGCTGGGCGTAGGCCAGCTGGATGGCGACGTCGTCCGCTCCGATGGACCGGACGGTGCCACCAGTCGCCCCGGCGACCGCCTCCGAGCCCTCACCGCCACCGAAACCGCCGAGCATGATGTTCATGACCGAGCGGTTCATGGCGTCGGCCATGAGCTTGGTGAGGATCGCGCCCGACGCCCCGACGAGGGCGCCCGCGATGATCAGGACCGGGTTGTCGATGACGAAGCCGGCCATCGCCACGGCAGTACCCGTGAACGAGTTCAGGAGGCTGATCACGACCGGCATGTCGGCCCCACCGATGGGCAGGGTCATGGTCACGCCGAAGATCAGTGCAGCGGCGAGGATGACCAGCATCAGGGCCACGTTCGGCGAGCCGGTCGCGAACAGGGCGAGTGCCGCCACGACGGTGACGGCCGCGAGGGCCAGCGTCACGAGACGGCCACCGGGGATCATGATCGGCTTGCCAGGGATGAGCCCCTGGAGCTTGCCCGAGGCGATGATCGAACCGGTGAACGTGATCGAGCCGATGATGATGTCGAGCACGATGAAGATGTTGTGGTCGAGGCGGATCGTCTCGCCGAGACCGGCCAGACGCAGGTAGTCCTCGATCGCGATGAGCGCCGCAGCGCCGCCGCCGACCGCGTTGAACAGCGACACCAGCTGCGGCATCGCGGTCATCTTGACCACCCGCGCGGTGTACAGGCCAAGGCCGCCACCCACGAGCACGCCGACGATGATGATCGCCCAGCCGATGACACTGATCCCGTCGGACTCGGCCCCGAGCGTCTCCCGGGCGAGGATCAGGATCGCGGTCGCGCCGATGGCCAGGGCCATGCCGCCGGCCGACACGAGGTTGCCGTTGCGCGCCGTGGCCGGCGAGTTCATGCGCATCAGGCCGAGAACGAAGGCGGCCGCCCCGACCAGCCATGCCAGGCGGACGAGGACTTCGATGATCCCAAGCGTATCCATGGGTTACGCCTCCGCCTCATCAGCGGCCGGCTTGGGCGCCACGGGCTTCTTCTTGAACATCTGGAGCATCCGGTCGGTAACCACGTAGCCGCCCACGACGTTCATCGTCGCGAAGGCGACCGCCACGAAGGCGAGCAGGTAGCCGATCGGGTCATCGACCTCGGCGGCGACGATCATCGCCCCCACCAGGACGATGCCATGGATCGAGTTGGCACCCGACATCAGCGGGGTATGGAGGGTCGCCGGGACCTTGCTGATGACCGCGAAGCCGACGAGGATCGCCAGCGTGAAGATGGTCAGGTTGTTGAGCAGGATCAGGACGTCGTCGGGGATCATGCCTGTCCTCCGGCGGTCGGCGCGGGTTCGAGGAGCGCCTTGACGGCGTCCGAAACCACCGCGCCACCATGGGTGATGACGGTCGCGCGCGTGACCTCATCCTCGAAGTCGAGGTGGAGGGCGCCATCCTTGACCATCCCCAGCAGCAGGTTGCCGATGTTGCGGGCATAGAACTGTGAGGCACCGGCCGGCATGCTTGCCGGCAGATTGTCCGGTGCGATGATGGTCACGCCGTTGGGTGTGCTGACCGTCTCGCCGGCGGTCGACAGCTCGCAGTTGCCGCCGAGCGCAGACGCCGCCATGTCGACGATGACCGAGCCCGACTTCATCTTGGCGACGGCCGCCGCCGTCACCAGGACAGGTGGCTTGCGCCCGGGGACCTGGGCCGTGGTGATCACCACGTCCATACCGCCGATCGCCTCGTTGAGCTCGGCCTGCTGTGCGGCCCGTTCCTCGGCGGTCAGCTCGCGGGCGTAGCCACCGGCACCGGTCGCGTCGATGGTCGTCTTGAGCTTGACGAACTTGGCGCCGAGGCTCTCGGCCTGCTCGCGGGTCTCGGG
>CAYNGM010000086.1:0-7049 GCA_964396565.1 uncultured Anaerolineaceae bacterium
CGTGATGGCGATATGGCAAGGTTCCGAGCGAGGCGCCACCCCGCGCCGGGGCGCGAGAATCGGGCACCGCGCCGAAGGTTCACGTGATGGCGATATGGCAAGGTTCCGAGCGAGGCGCCACCCCGCGCCGGGGCGCGGCGATCGGGGAACCGCGCCGAAGGTTCACGTGATGGCGATATGGCAAGGTTCCGCGCGAGAGAGGTGCCGAGGGGGGTGACCAGACCGGCGTCAGGCGGTGACCGGCTCCGGCATGGGCAGACCGGCGTCCGCGGCGAGCAGCCCCGCCTTGTCGGTGCGCTCCCAGGGCAGGTCCAGGTCCGGTCGACCGAAGTGGCCATACGCGGCGGTCTGACGGTAGATCGGCCGACGCAGGTCGAGCGCCGCGATGATCGAGGCGGGCCGCAGGTCGAAGCTTCGCTCGATGAGTGCCTGGATGCGCTCGTCGGGCAGACGTCCAGTCCCGAACGACTCGACCGACAGGCTGATCGGGCGGGCGATCCCGATGCCGTAGGCGACCTCCACCTCGAAGCGGTCGGCGAGGCCCGCGGCGACCACGTTCTTGGCCACCCAGCGGGCGGCGTACGCCGCCGAGCGGTCCACCTTGGTCGGATCCTTGCCGCTGAAGGCACCGCCTCCGTGACGGGCCATCCCACCGTACGAATCCACGATGATCTTGCGCCCGGTCAGCCCCGCGTCACCCATCGGGCCACCGGTCACGAACCGGCCAGTCGGGTTCACGTGCATGATCGGGTCGGTCTCACGCAGGTGCCTGGGGATCGTCGGCAGGATCACCGACTCGACGACCTCGGAACGCAGCCGCTCGGTTCGCACGTCGGGATCGTGCTGGGCGGAGAGAACGACGGTCCGGACACGGACCGGGACTCCACGCTCGTACTCGACGGTCACCTGAGTCTTGCCGTCGGGACGCAGGTACGGCAGCTGTCCTGACTTTCGAGCTTCGGCCAGCCGCCGTGCCATGCGATGGGCGAGCGCGATCGGGAGTGGCATCAACTCGGGCGTCTCGCGACAGGCGAACCCGAACATCATCCCCTGGTCGCCGGCGCCGAGTTCGAACGGCGGCGCGGCGTCATCGCGGATCTCGAGCGCCGCATCCACCCCTTGGGCGATATCGGGCGACTGCTCCTTGACCGATACCAGCGTCCCGCACGTCTCATAGTCGAAGCCGTAGTCCGCCCGGGAGTAGCCGATGTCGCGGACCGTCTCGCGCACCACCGACTGGAAGTCGATGTAGGTGGTGGTCGAGATCTCGCCGAGCACCAGCACGAGACCGGTCGTGGTCGCGGCCTCGCACGCCACACGCGCGTCGGGGTCGTCACGCAGGATGGCGTCGAGGATGGCGTCCGAGATCTGGTCGCACATCTTGTCGGGGTGACCCTCGGTCACCGATTCCGACGTGAACAGGTAGTGGTCGCTGTCGAGGATGCTCACGACTCCCTCTCTCCGGATCGATCATCGGAGCGTACCACCGGACCGCCGGCGGGTCCCCCGGACGAATGGGCAGACCGGGGACCCGGTGGCCCGCCTTCGAGACCGACCACGTCCAGCGGCGGCAGGTCGTCGGCGGGGGTGAACCCGAAGACCGCCCCCAGGAACGACAGACGCGCCGCGGCGACGGAACGGATGGTCGCCTCTCCCCGAAATCCGTGCCCCTCCCCCGCGAACGCGAGGTACGCATAGGGGATCCCGCGTCCGGCAAGGGCCGTCACGAGTGACTCTGCCTGACGCGGCGGGACGACCCTGTCATCGAGGCCCTGGAGGATGAGGACCGGGCACGACACCCGGTCAAGATGGTGGATCGGCGAGCGCTCCCGATAGCGTGCGGCCTGGTCGTCGGTGATCCCGACCAGCCGGTCGAGATAGCGAGACTCGAACTTGTGGGTGTCCGCCGCTAGCAGCTCGAGATCACCGATCCCGTAGTGGCTGATGCCCGCCCGGAAGTCGTCGCTGGTGGTCAGCGCGCGCAGGGTGGTGTAGCCGCCGGCGCTGCCGCCCTCGATCGCCACCCTGCTCGGGTCCACCTCGCCGCGCTCGATCAGCCAGCGCACCGCCGCGACGGCATCCTCCACGTCGGCGATACCCCACGACCCCGCCAGCGCTTCGCGGTACGCGCGCCCGTACCCGGTACTGCCGGCGTAATCGACGTCGACCACGGCGATCCCCCGCGTGGCCAGGAACTGGATCGAGAGATCCAGCCCGCTTGCGGCGCTCGATGTCGGGCCACCGTGGGTCCGAACGACGAGCGGTGGCCGCTCATCCTCCGGCGCTCGCGCAGAACGACTCGTCGGTCGATAGAGGAGCGCATGGGCGACCCGACCATCTGCCGACGGGAAGGTGATCGACTCGGGGACGGCGATGTCGTCCGGTTCGAGCGCCAGTGCGGTGGATCGCCGCAGGACGCCCGATGGGGCGAGTGTCTGCGGATCGAGGGTCACGACCGCCGTCGGCTCGGCCGGCGAGGCCGCAAGCACCGCGATGCGGGAGGCGCCCACACGCAATCCGTCGAACTCCGTGAAGGGGGTCTCGACCTCGCCGATCCGTTCGCCCGGGACGATGTGAAAGAGGCGGTCCCGTCCGTCTGAACGAGCCGTCGCGACCAGCGAGCCGTCGGCCAGGAACCCGTAGGACGACCGATCGAAGATCCAGTGCGGGTCGGCGAATTCGGCCTCAAGCGGCGCGATGGGCTCGAGGCGTGGCCCCTCGACAAGGCGATACAGGTTCCACCAACCGGATCGGTCGCTGACCAGGTGGAGGACGCCATCGGGTGACCACCGAGGCTCGGCGATCGACTCATCAGGGCCACCAGCGGCCAGATCGGACCGGCCGAGCGAACCATCCGCCTCGATCGGCGCGATCCGCAGCCTGGTCGCCTCCCACGGCATGTCCGGGTGGTCCCACTCCAGCCAGACGAGCGTGGCGCCATCAGGCGCCAGACGCGGTGCGGCCAGGAAATCCGGGCCCTCGACCAGCACGGTCGGCGCGGCATCACCGTCCATCGGGATGGCGACGATGGCGGCTCGCGGCTCGCGGGGGACGCCTGGCTCGCCGGACCCGGCGTGGTCCTCCCGCACGGCAAGGAACCGCCGCCGCCCCGGGTCAAGACGCAGGTCGGCGTAGCGCCACGCTCCGGTCGGGGTGATCGCGACCGGGGCGGCCACACCCGGGTCGAGCCGGTAAAGCCGTCCATCGCGGGAGTCGGAGAAGACGACCGTCCCGCCCGCGACCGTGTACGCCCCGCCGCCGTACTCGTGGACACGTGAGCGGACGTCGATCGGCGCCGGCGTGAGCTCCGTGGTCGCGCCGTCTGCACCGTGGCGCAGCAGCGTCTGGCGACCGCCTTCGGTCGGGCGACCCTCCAGCCAGTAGACATCGTCGCCATCGATCAACGGCTCACCCAGGCGGACGGTGCCCGCGACGAGGGCATCGATCGAGATCGGCGACGACCAGCTCCCGTACGGCGCGACGAGCGGTTCGGCGTTTGCGGCGGGGTCGCGGGGAAGGTCGGACATCTCCCCGCTGATCAGGTCCCGTGCTGCCACGACGAGACGTAGGCGACCTGCTCAGGCGTCATCGGCTCGAGGTCGATGCCGAGCGCCGCGAGCTTCAGCCTCGCGACCTCCGCGTCGATCGCCTCGGGGACGACGTAGACCCGCGGCTCCAGCTCGCCATGGTGGCGCGCCACGTACTCGGCGCAGAGAGCCTGGTTGGCAAAGCTCATGTCCATGACCGCCGCGGGATGGCCCTCTGCCGCCCCCAGGTTGACCAGCCGACCCTCGGCCACGAGGTTCAGCTTCTTGCCGCCGAGATCGAACTCCTGGACGTTCTCGCGGACCTCGCGGACATGCCCTTCGGCGAGCTCGCGCAGACCGGCGAGGTCGAGCTCAGCGTCGAAGTGGCCCGAGTTGGCCAGGATCGCGCCGTCGCGCATGGCCTCGAAGTGCTCGCGACGGAACACGTTGACGTTGCCCGTAGCGGTCACGAACAGCGCACCCCAGCGGGCAGCATCGGTGTGGGTCAGCACCGCGAAACCGTCCATCAGCGCCTCGAGGGCGCGCACCGGGTCGACCTCGACGATGGCGACGTGGGCACCGTGACCGGCCATCCGGGCGGCGATGCCCTTGCCCACCCAGCCATAGCCCGCGACCACCACGTTCCGCCCGGCGATGAGGATGTTGGTCGCCCGCACGATGCCGTCCACGGTGCTCTGACCCGTCCCATAGCGGTTGTCGAAGAGATGCTTCGTCTGGGCCTCATTGACCGCCACGACCGGGAACCCGAGGGCGCCGTCGGCGGCCATCGCCTTGAGCCTGATCACCCCGGTCGTGGTCTCCTCGGTGCCGGCGAGGACCTCCCTGACCTGGGTCGGTCGTTCACTGTGAAGCAGGGAGACGAGGTCACAGCCATCGTCCATGGTGATATGTGGATGCGTGTCGGCGACCGCGTTCAGGTGCGCGTAGTAGGTGTCGCGATCCTCACCACGCCGGGCGAAGACCGAGATCCCGTACTCGGCGACGAGCGCGGCTGCGACGTCATCCTTGGTGGACAGCGGGTTCGATGCCGCAAGGACGACGGTCGCGCCGCCGGCCTTGAGCGTGCGCATCAGGTTGGCCGTCTCGGTCGTGACATGCAGACACGCACCGATGCGCAGGCCCTCGAGCGGTCGATCGCTCTCGAAGCGTTCGCGGATGGAGCGCAGGACGGGCATCTCGCGCTCTGCCCACTCGATCCGTCGGATGCCCTCCGGGGCGAGTCCGAGGTCGGTCACGTCATGGGCTGGCACGGTGGCGGCGGTCATCGGGGGTCGGACTCCTTGCGGGTGAACAGGCGTCGGATGGACGCGCCCAGATCGGTCCAGGGCGAACCCAGCCTATGGATCAGGCGCTCCTCGAAGCGGGTGTGCTCGGCATAGCCGAGGCGACGATAGGCGTTGATGGCCGGCGGGTTGTCGGCGCGGACGTTGAGCACGACCTGGTCGCAGGTCCGCAGCAGTTCGGCGGTCACGGCACCGGTCACCGCCGTGGCGAAGCCTCGACCACGGTAGTCGATGTGGGTCAGGACGTTGCCGACGACCGCGAGTCGGGCCGTCGGGCTGACGACATGCGTGCCGGCGGCGGCGATCAGGCGACCGTTGACCCGCATCCCGTAGTACACGCCGTCGGCGATGGCACTCGACGGCAGCCACGAGGCGAACCCAAGCTGGTAGAGCTTGTTCAGCTCGCCGATCTCGACCGGGAGCAGGCGCTGGACGGTGGCCGGGTAGGGTCGGAAATGCGTCCGGTCCACCCACATCCGGACCATCTGGGGCCCGGGGTCGACGCGGTAGTAGGCCTCCACCGCGGGGAGCATCGGCGTCTGGGTGGCGATATATGCCGCACGCGGCCTGATGACGTCGCGGAGGACCGCGGCGATGCCGTCGGCGCGACCCATCACGAACAGCGGCTGCGGGGTCGGGCCGGTGTACTCGAGCCCCACGGCGATGAGCTCGTCGCCGTCGTATGCGGCACCCCAGCGGGTCCGCCCGAACTCGCGCTCCTCGAGATCGCAGATCGCATATGCCGCATACAGCCGATCACCGGCGAGGAACGTGTGGAGGACCTCCCGATCCGTGGTGACCCGCGCCGCCGGAGCCGACCGACGACCGATCACGGCCGTGGCCATCAGCTCGTCCCCCACTGGCCGAACGGCGGGGTCGCTGCACGGCGTTCCTCGCGATGGGCGACCGCCTCGACCAGGCTCTCATCGTACGGGGCGCGCAGGACCCCCTCGTCGGTGATGATGCCGCTGATCAGGTCCGGCGGCGTGACATCGAAGGCGGGGTTGCGAACGGCCGTGTCGGGCGGCGCGATGCGGACCCCCCGGAAGGTGGTGACCTCGATGGCCTTGCGCTCCTCGATCGGGATGGCCGTGCCATCGGCCGTGTCGAGGTCCACGGTGCTCATGGGTGCCGCGATGTAGAACGGGACATGGTGTCGAGCGGCGAGGACGGCGAGTGGATAGGTCCCGACCTTGTTCGCGGTGGCCCCGTCGGCGGCGATGCGGTCCGCCCCCACGATGATCACGTCCACTTCGCCGGCGGCGATGAGCGAACCGGCCGCGACGTCGGGGATCAGGGTGTGCGGGACACCGGCCTGCGCGAGCTCCCACGCGGTGAGGCGCGCACCCTGCAGATATGGCCGCGTCTCATCTACCCAGACATGGATGGCACGATCAGCGCTGAACGCCGCCTGGACGACCCCAAGGGCGGTCCCGAACTGGCCACAGGCGAGTGGTCCCGTGTTGCAGTGGGTCAGGACATTGACGGCGCGGTCGTCCGGTGTCGGCAGGACCTCCAGCCCGAAGGCGGCAAGCCGTCCATGATCGGTCGTCGCCTCGAAGACGATCGACTCGGCCTCGGCCCGGATGGCGTCGGCGATCGCATCGCCATCCTCGGACAGGTCCCCGATCTCGAGGTAGCGGGCCATCACCCGATCGACCGCCCAGCGCAGGTTGACCGCCGTCGGGCGGGCGGTCACCAGGGCGTTGGCGGCCCCGCGCAGTGTCGCCCTGCGGGCGTACGGCTTCATCGTCCGAGTCTTCTCGGCGGTCACCGACATCCCAAGGGCGGCCGCCTGGCCGATCGCCGGGGCACCGCGGATGACCATGTCCCGGATGGCGATGGCGACCTCGGCGGCCGCGCGGCAGCTGACCTCCTCGAGGGTGTCGGGCAGTTTGCGCTGATCGATCAGCCAGAGGACTCCCGGGGTCTCGCGAAACGGGGTGCGAAAGCCAGTGGGGGCCCCATCGCCGGTCGCCATCCCTGGGGTGCCCGCCACGCCTGCCGCACCGGAACCGGCCTGAGCACCGGACGTAATCGACCCTGGCTGGCCCGGGTGGTCGGCTTCGAGTGAGCCCGGGTCGAGGAGGGCTCCCGCCGCCTCGGCGGATGCTCGCTGGAGTGCCTGGGCTGCACCGACGACTGTGGCCGCACCCTGGACGAGCTCGCCGGCGAACTGGCGGAAGAACCGCCGCCGACCGAGGTCGACCGGGTCCGC
>CAYNGM010000086.1:7149-8392 GCA_964396565.1 uncultured Anaerolineaceae bacterium
TCGAGTCGGTCGCGACCCTTCAGGAAGTCGAGCTCCACCAGGAACCCGAGCCCGACGACCTCGCCCTTGAGCCGCTCGACCAGCTCGATCGTGCCCTTGACCGTGCCACCGGTCGCCAGCAGGTCGTCCACGATCAGCACCCGCTGGCCCGGGGTTATCGCGTCGCGATGGATCTCGAGCGTATTCGATCCGTACTCGAGCGCGTACTCGACCGTGACCGTCTCGGCCGGCAGCTTGCCGAGCTTGCGGACGGGGACCAGCCCGGCGCCGAGCAGATAGGCCATCGGCGCGCTGAAGATGAATCCGCGCGACTCCATGCCGACTACGATGTCGACGTGCTCGTCGCGGTACGGCGCGAGCATCAGGTCGATGGCCTCCTTGTAGGAAGCCGGGTCCTTGAGCAGCGTGGTTATGTCGTAGAACAGGATCCCGGGCTTGGGGAAATCCGGGATCTCGCGGATCCGCTCACGCAATGCCTCAGCGGACATCGATTCGCCTCCAGGGAGTCGGGGGCCGACGTGGTGTCGGAGGTTCGGGCGCCACGAAGTCTACCGCAGCCCGGGTGGGTCACCACCAGCTTGCCCGAACACCCTCAGTTCGGCCGAACCCCTGCCCCGGCGAAGGGCCCTCAGCCGCTCACCGCCGAGGCCGCCTCTGCCACGGTGGCAGACCCGGATGCACGTCGCGGCGATCGCAACCGGCCACTCATCGCGAGCCCGAGGATACCGACCCCGATGGCGATCCCGAAACCGACCGCGAGGCCGGTCGTCGGCACCCCCGTCGCTCGGACCGAGGCTGCCACAGCGGCCCCGGTGACACCGGTCCCGAGGGCGGTCCCCAGCGCATCGAACATCTGGAGTGCCGAAGAGGCCGAGCCCTGTTCGGCGGGCGGCGCTTCGCGCAGGATGAGGAGCGTCGTCGGCGCGTAGGCCATACCCATGCCGAGTCCCGCCAGTCCGAACAGCGGGACGGACATCCATGACGGGACTGCAGGCGACAGCACGAGCGTGAACAGGGTGAGCCCGATGATCACGATGAACAGGCCGGTGCGGATGAAGCGATCGAGGTCCCAGCGTCGCTGGTAGCGGGCCTGGATCCATGAGCCCGCCGTCCAGAAGATGGTGCCGGCGGTGAGCGTGATGCCGGCCTGCAGCGCGGTCTCGCCGCGGACCTCGACCATCGTCAGCGCGACGTAGGCATCGACCGCGAAGAAGGTGAACGCCAGCACCCCGCGCATGACCAC
>CAYNGM010000087.1:0-8343 GCA_964396565.1 uncultured Anaerolineaceae bacterium
CGTCCCGCCGACGATGCGGGCCATGGTCATGGAGGCCTACGGTGGGCCGGACGTCCTCGTGGAGCGCGAGATCCCGACTCCTGCGCCAGGATCGGGCGAGGTACTCGTCCGGGTCGCGACCGTCGCCGCGAACCGGCAGGACCAGTACACGATGGCCGGCAAGACGGAGAAGCGCGTAGAACTTCCGCACGTCCCCGGGAACGATCCGGCGGGCGTCGTGGTCGGACTCGGCGAGGAGGTCGTGAACGGCGGCGACGGTGCCACCCCGCTTGCCCTCGGTGACCGGGTCGTCGTCAAGCCGTCGATCGCCTGTCGGACCTGCGCGGCATGCCAGGACGACGACGAGTCGGCGTGCCTGCGCCTCCAGAGCATCGGCCTCCACCGCCAGGGCGGTTTCGCCGAGTATGTCGTCGCCCCGGCCTCGAACGTGTTCACCATCCCGCCAAGTCTTGGGTTCGTCGAGGCGACCGCGCTGTCGCAGTCCGGTCCGGTCGCCCTCCACATGCTCCGCGATCGGGCGGTCCTGACCGCGGACGACGTGGTCCTCGTGACGAGTGCATCGGGCGCGATCGGCTCGGCGGTCATCCAGCTCGCCAAACTGGAGGGCGCCACGGTCATCGCTGCGGCCGGCGGGACCGAGCGGATGGACTATGTCCGGACCCTCGGAGCCGACCACCTCATCGACTACGCTGCCGAGCCCGAGTTCGCGCCGTTGGTCCGAGAGATCGTGCCGGGCGGCGTCAGCCTCTATGTCGAAAGTGCCGGATCACCGCCGATCTGGGATCAGGCCATCAAGTCGATGGCGCGTCGCGGTCGGGTCGCCGTCTGTGGCTCACACGCCGGGCCGATCGTGGACCTCAATCTCAACTGGCTGTTCCGCAATCGCCTGAGCATCCTGGGTAGCTCGGGTTCCACCCGGCGCACCTTCGCCGACGCGTTGGCCCTCGCCGGCGAGAGGCGGCTGCATCCGAACGTGGACTCCGTGCTCCCGCTCGCGGAAGTAGTCTCGGCCTTCGGTCGACTGATCGACCACCAGAACCGTGGCAAAGTCGTGCTGCGCGTCGCCGATGACGACGTTGCAAGCGCCGCCGCGGGCACCACGACGACCGCCGGCACCCGCACCGACTCCACCGCCACTGCCAACACCACCGTCACTACCGCCCAGCACGCCTGACAGGAGGACCCACGATGGCCCGGATCCCGATCGAGATGCCGACGCTCGGTTTCGAGCAGGAGACCGGCCGGCTCGCCGGCTGGCTCAAGTCCGTCGGCGATGAGGTCACGGTCGGCGAGGCGATCGCCGAGATCGAGACCGAGAAGGCCACGGTCGAGATGGAGTCCACGGCCGCCGGTACCCTCGTCGAGCTGGTCGCCGCCGTCGGTGACGACATCCCGGTAGGTCAACCCATCGCCTGGCTGGAGGACGGTGCCTGACGATGACAGGACAGTCCGGCGGCGACCGATTGCCCAGGATCCGCCTGGGTGCCGCTCAGGCAGCACCGGTCTTCCTTGATCGAGGGGCGACTACCGAGAAGACCGTAGGGCTGATCGAGGAGGCCGGCCGGCTCGGTGTCGACATCCTTGGGTTCCCCGAGAGCTTCATCCCGGCACATCCCCTGTGGTACCACTTCCATGCGGCCACGAGCCGGGAGGCAAGCGCCTTCACCGCCGAGCTGCATCGCCAGTCGGTCGTCGTCGGCGGACCGGAGACGGCTGCCCTCGCCGACGCCGCCCGGCGAGCCGGGACCTCGGTCGTCATCGGTATCTGCGAGAAGGTCGCCGACTCGCCCGGCGTCCTGTACAACGCTCTCCTGTTCATCGATGCGTCCGGCGAGGTCCTTGGTGTCCGCCGCAAGCTCATGCCGACGGTCGGTGAGCGGCTGGTCCACGTCCCGGGCTCGGGCGACGGGCTGCGCGTGTTCGGCGTCGAGGGGACCCCCGTCTCGGGCCTCATGTGCGGCGAGAACTCGAACGCTCTCGCGACGTTCGCGCTGGGAGCGATGGGCGCCCGCGTCCACGTCGCCGCCTGGCCGAGCTTCTTCGGTCGGAGCGTCGAGATGCAGCCGATAGCCGACGTGGCTGCCCGCGCGATCGCCTACCAGAACGGGTGCTTCGTGATCAACGCCATCGCCGCCGTCGGCGACGACATGATCGAGCGCCTGCCGATCACCGACGACGACCGGGCGTACATAGCGGCGGCGGCGGGGCGCGGCGGTTCCGCCATCTACGGACCTGCCGGCGACCTTCTGGCCGGTCCGCAACCGGCCGGTGAGGCCATCGTGGTGGCTGACGCCGATCTCGAGCGGATCGTCGGACGCAAGATCGACATGGACTACGCCGGCAACTACAACCGCCCCGATGTCTTCCGGCTGTCGGTCGAACGCGGCGTGACATCGGAGCCGATCATCGAGTCCCTGCCGCGAGCGGGCGCTGGTCCAGCCCTCATGTTGAGCGGCGATCCCGCGACGGTCGAGGCGACCACCGGCCAGCGACCCGACTACGAAGGAGGATGAAGGTGAGGGAGGCGAAGTCGGCTCCGGCAGAGACCGAGTCCGCGGAGGCGAAGGGCATCATCGGCGCAGCGCAGCTGCTTATCCGCTCCGGCGTCCTGTCCTTCTCCGGACACGGCAACGCCAGCATCCGCACCGATGAGGCCGAGATGGTCCTGACCAGCCGGAGCAACCTTGTCGGGCTCGATGCAGCGGGGACGGCACGGGTGACCTTCGAGGGGGAGGTCCGAACCGGTTCGGTGGACGCGGCCAACCTCGAGATCGTCGAGATGCACCGCGGTGTATACGAGGTGCGGCCGGACGTCAAGGCCATCGTCCACACGCACTCACCGAACATCACCAGCTACGCCCTGGCCCACCGGCCCCTGCCCAGCCGCTATGAATCCACGATCCGCTTCGGGATCGTGGACGACATCCCGGTCGCGCCCTGGGGCCCCCGAGGGTCGCAGATGTCGGTCGACTACATCGTGGCCACCCTGGCGGCACACCCTGGCACCCGCGCGGTCCTGCTCGCCAACCACGGCATCCTGACCTTCGGCAACTCGGTCGACGAGGCTGCCCGGATGATCATCGCCCTTGAGGAGGCGGCCCTCGCGGGCATCGGGGCGGAGTCCCTGGGTGGCTCCAAGCCGTTCCCGGACGGCGCGCTCGACGAGGTGCGTACCCGGATGACTGCATTCGGGTTGGGTGCCCAGGTCGGATCCGGGTCGCGCTGAGGTGGGGGAACGCGTCCGTGTCTGCGCCTTCCGCGGGCTCGCGACGTTCCCCCTTCGGGTAGCCGTCGACTCAGGTCGGATGGCGGCGGCTGGACTCGACGTCGAGCTCTCCTGGACGGGCAGCTCCGACGCGCTGATGCTCGGGCTCATCGAGGGCGACTACGACGTCATCCAGGCAGCGCCCGATAACGTCATCGCCTGGCGCGACAAGACGGGTGTCCCGATCCTCGCCTGGTACGGCGGCTCATCGGGTCCGATCAGCCTCGTCCTGGGACCGGGAGTCGAGTCGATCGAGGCGCTGCGTGGTGGTCCGGTCGCGGTCGACTTTCCGAACACCGGCTGGGCGCCGATCATGCTCCGCATCCTGGCTCGGCACGGCATCTCGGCAAGCGAGGTCGAGCAGGTCCCGATGGGCGCGACGGCCAAGGTCTTTGCGGCCATCACCGAGGGTAGCGCCCCGGCCGGGATGCTCAACGAGCCGTGGGCTACACGCGCGGTGGGACTCGGGGCACGGGTAGCGGCAGATCACCGTTCCGTGGCGCCCCGCCTGGCGACATCGGCCGGAGCGTCGCTGGAGAACTGGCTGGAGGGTCACGCCACGACGGCCCTCTCCTTCCTGCGGGCGATCGTGGGGGCGACGACCGAGATCCTCGATCCGGACGAGCGCGCGGCCGTCACGGCGGCTCTTTCCGATCACCTGGGAGCGAATGCCGACGAGGCGGCCGCCCTGTACGCGGGTCACGTCGATCCGGCCCGCGGCTGGCCGCCGTCGGCATATCTCGACCCCGGCGGCATCGAGGCGCTGCTGGAGCTGCGCGGCCTCTCCACCGAGGGATCGAAGGGTGCACCGGAGGGCGCTGACCGCTACCTGACCGGCCAGGTCTATCGCACGGCGTTCGACGCCAGCAACTGACGGTGGCGACCACCGACGGACCGGCCGTCGAGCTGCCGCTGACCGGCGGACATCCTTCGCATCTCTTCCGGGCGCCGTTCATCGTCCTGTGTGTCATCGCCTTCCTTGGGTTCGCGAGCATGTCGATGACCCAACCGCTCGTTCCGTTGCTGGTCCTGGAGCGTGGCGGAGACGCGGCGTTCGTCGGGATGGTGCTCGCGGTCTTCAGCCTGCCCGCACTGTTCCTGCGACCGATCATGGGCGTCCTGATAGACCTCTGGAGCAGACGCCGCGTATACCTGTTCGGCGCGCTCGGGGTCGCCGTGGTGAGCCTCGGCTACCTGTTGCCCGGGCTGTCGGCGATCCTCCTGGCACGGCTCGTCCATGGCGCGGTCTGGTCGGCGTTCATGACCGGTGGCGCGGCCACGCTCGCGGAGGTGGCACCGCCCGACCGACGCGGTGAGGCATCCGGTATCTACAACCTGGCGCCCGGGCTGGCCAGCCTCGCCATCCCGGCCCTGGCCCTGCTCCTTCATGAGGCAGGACACACTGAACTGGCGATAGTCGCCTCGTCCGTCTTCATCCTGGTCGCTGCCGCCCTCATCGGTTGGGGCCCGCTTCCTCCCGATCGACCGGTCACTACGTCCCGCCGGCCGACCATGAACGACCTGATCGACCGGGCGACGCTCCTGCCGATGAGCCTCGACGCGCTGACCTCGGCCGTCAGCACCCTGTTCTGGCTGTTCCCGCCAGTGTTCGCGACGCTGAACGACATCCCGGTGTCGGAGCTGGCCTGGTACTACCCGATCCTGGCACTCAGCCTGATCGTGGCGCGCTTCACCATCGGGCGCCTGCTTGACCGCATCCCGCGGCGCACGGCGATCATCATCGGCGGGCTGGTCGCCATCGTCGGCCTTGGCATCGCCACATTCGCGGGCTCGGTCGCGGCGCTGACGGTCGCCGGCTGTGTCTGGACCGTGGGTTCGTCGTTCATCTCGCCGACCGCGATGGCGATGGCGATGGACCGGGCCGATCCGTCACGTCGGGGCGCGGCGATGGCCACCTACTCGCTCGGCTACCAGCTGGGCATGGGCTTCGGGTCGATGGCGTGGGGGCTGGTCATCGCGGCCGCCGGCTTCCCGGTCCCGTTCGTGGCGGCCGGTGGGGTGATCGTGGTCCTGCTCCTGGTGGCGACGACCATCCGCGATGACGGCGGTCACCGGCAGCCCCTATAGCCGAACGCTCGGCGGGCGATCCCGGTCGAACATGTGGACGGCGTCGACGAAGCGGACCTGCTTGGACTGGTAGCCCATGATCAGGGAGTGGGTCCGGGCACCGCCGCCGAAGTAGCGCACACCCTGCAGCAACTCACCTGTGGTCACGCCCGTGGCGGCGAACACGAGGTTCTCGCCGGATGCCAGCTCCTCGGTCGTGTAGACCCGTGACTCGTCGCCGTGACCCATCCGTTCACCACGGGCGCGTTCCTCGTCGCTGCGGTAGCGGAAGCGCGCCTGGATCTCGCCGCCAAGACAGCGCAGAGCCGCTGCGGTGATCACGCCCTCCGGCGCCCCGCCGATACCCATCACCGCGTGTACACCGGTCCCTGACACCGCACAGGAGATAGCGGCCGACAGGTCGCCGTCGCCGATGAGCTTGATCCGGGCACCGGCCTCGCGGACCTCGGCGATGAGCGCCTCGTGGCGCGGGCGGTCAAGGATGATCACGGTGATGTCGTTGACGTTCCGCCCGAGTGCCTTGGCGATGCGCCGCACGTTCTCCGACGGGGCTTCACGCAGGTCCACGCTGCCCGCGGCGACCGGGCCGACACACAGCTTTTCCATGTAGGTGTCCGGGGCATGGGTGAGCCCGCCTGGCTCGGATGCGGCGAGGACGGTGATCGCGCCGCCTCCGCCAGTGGCTACGAGGTTCGTCCCCTCGAGAGGATCGACCGCGATGTCCACCGCCGGCACATCGCGCCTGCCATCGACACCCAGCCCGACCTTCTCTCCGATGTAGAGCATCGGCGCCTCGTCGCGCTCGCCCTCACCGATGACGATCCGCCCGTCGAACTCGAGCTCGTCCATGGTCTTGCGCATCGCATCCGTCGCGGCGGCGTCCGCCTCCTTGCGGTCCCCGCGACCCATCAGCCGACCGGAGGCGACCGCCGCGGCCTCCGTGGCGCGGACCATCTCAAGAGCCAGGAACCGTTCCATCGGATGCGTCCTCCCCGGAGTGCAGTCAATCGTCTGCTGATTGTATCCATACCTAGGTCGAACGGCTACACGGTCGTGCGGCGCCGAGCGCCCCAATCGTACCCGTCCGCGTGGGGTCGCCCTAGCCGATGGACGGCACCTCCAGCCAGCCTTCGCGGATGGCACGCGTAGCGAGCTCCGTGCGGGAGGCGACTTCGAGTCGCTCGAACAGCCGGCCCAGGTGGGTCTCAACGGTCTTCTTTCCGATGCCGAGCGAGGCCGCGATCTCCTCGTTCGAGCGGCCGTCCACGACCAAGCGCACGACATCGAGTTCACGGGCGGTGAGTCGGACGACCTCGCCGGGCCGGCGGGAGAACACGAGGCCGCCTCCAGCGGCCTGCCTGATCGCGTCCACCAACGTCGCCATCGGTGCGGTCTTGAGGACCAGCCCGGCCGCGCCGAGGCGCAGGGCCGCATCCACGTATTGCGGGTAGTCGTAGGCGGTCACGACCACGATCGCCGGTCGATCGGCGACGCCAACGAGATCGGCCAGCAAGTCGAACCCGCTCGACGACCCCAACCGGATGTCGAGCAACAGGACGTCCACCAGCGACGGATCGAGAAACACAGCCGCCTCCTCGATCGAACCAGCGACGCCGACGATCTCGAGATCGCTCTCGCGGGCGAGCAGGGCGGCGGTCCCATCCCGGACGACCGGATGGTCGTCGATCACGGCGATCCTGATCGTCACGCGGAGCGCCATTCCAGGGCAACGTGCGTCCCGCCCGTTGGCCATCGCCGGACGTCCAGCAGTGCCCCGATCTGCTCGGCCCGTTGCTGCATGCCGAGCAGGCCGAAATGGCCGGCAGCCGGGGCCGCCTCAGCTGCCCCGACGAGGATCCCGGGGCCCGCGTCGTCGATGGTCAGCGTCGCCCCGGACGCGCCGACCCGATAGCGGACGACGATCGGTGGCCGACCGTGCTTCACGGCGTTTGAGAGCGCCTCCTGGGCGACACGGAAGAAGGCCAGCTCGACGTCCGGCGGAAGTCGCGCGCCGTCGTCGTGCTCGAGGCGCACTTCGCCACCGGCCAGGCGCTCCATCCGCTGGACGAGCCATTCGAGGGCTGGCCCGACACCGAGATCGTCAAGGATCGGCAGGCGAAGCTCGCCGGTGATGGTTCGGAGCTGTTCCACGACGCGCCGCGCCGCATCCGCGGATCGCGTGTCGCCCTTGGCATCCAACTGGCGGACCAGCAGGGTGAGGTCCTGGAGGGCAACGTCGTGGAGGTCCGTCGCGATCCGGGAGCGCTCGGCTTCGGTCGCCGCGACCACGAGGTCACGCTGGAGCGTCGCTCGGGTGGCCAGCCGCACCAGCGGCTGGACCGTGACGCGCTGCGCGACGAGCAGGGCGGCGATCCACAGCAGGATCGGCAGGACCGACCCCGATAGGAACAGCAAACTGAAGATGACGAAGGGCGGGGTTGCGCCGGCAGCCAGGTACTCGATCGAATCGACGAGCGCCCCCGACGCCGAACCGCCGGACGCCAGGCGGCCACCCGCGCGCGGCGTCGACGCCAGCCCGCCAACGACGAGGGTGATCGCGCACGACGCGGCGAAGAAGATGAAGGTCGGCGGTTCGTACGGACCCGTCCACAGCATGCCGAGCCCGGCGAGGACCGCGTAGACGACTGCCCCGAAGGCGACGAGCCGACCGATGCGGCGCAGACCCGTATCCGGGATGAACATGCTCAGGCCGTCGGCGAGCGGGATCATGGCCAGCGGCACCATGGTCGCGACCACGATGAACCCCGCTGGTGACCAGGTGAGGAAGGCCGGGACGAGCAGGAGCGGGACTGCCGTGGCCACCACCGTTGGGGCGGCGATCCGTCGTATGGCGTCGCCCGCCCGTCCGCTGGCCAGCCACCAGCCGCCCACGGACAGGATCAGGACCCCGATGACGACGGCGAACCCCGATTCGTCGAGGCGCCATGACTCCGTGTAGTAGGCGTACGAGTCAAGCCCGACGCTCGGAT
>CAYNGM010000088.1:0-1199 GCA_964396565.1 uncultured Anaerolineaceae bacterium
TCGGGGTGAGGCTCAATCGGTCGGCCAGGGCCAGTGGGGCGAACACGGAGTGAAGGTCGTGGAATCCATCACGCCGTCGCCCGATCACCGCGAGGGTCAGGTTCAGTTTGGCTGGTGCCAGGCGAACGACGAGGCGATCATCGGGGCTCACGGGCGGTCGTCCCGGCGGCCCCGCCGATCCGGGCCGATGGGGCCAAGGGCAGCAGCGAGGGCAAGCCACTCTCCGACCGCGAGCGTCTGGGGTCGGCGATCGGGATCGATCCCGGCGGTCTCGAGGGCCGTGGCCACGCGCCCCGCGTCCACGGGGAGCTGTCGGGCGAGCACGTTGTGGAGCATCTTGCGGCGCTCGCGGAAGGCGGCCTGGACGAGCCGCCACAGGGCGTCCTCGGCGGCCGGGTCGAGTCGGTCGTCTGCGTCGAACGGCTCGACCACGATCACCGCCGAGTCGACCGCTGGTTCAGGCTCGAAGGCGGTCGGCGGGACGCGCAGTGCCACCCGGACGCGGGCGTGGTACTGCACGAAGACGGACAGGTAGCTCATCTTCCCGGGCGGCGCGGCGATCCGCTCCGCGACCTCACGCTGGACCATCAGGACCAGGCGTCGTGGCCGCGGCGGCTCGCCCAGGAGGGCGTGGAGGATGGGCGAGGTGATGTGGTACGGGAGGTTGGCGACGACGTCATAGGGCGGCGGCGCAAGATGGACGAGGTCCTGGTCGAGTGCGTCACCCTCTACCAGCCGCAGTCGATCGCCCCCGATCTCCTCGGCAAAGCGCTCACGCAGGAAGGCCGCCAGGCCCCGATCGAGCTCGACTGCGATGACCGACACGCCGCTATCAAGCAGGCCACCGGTCAGGAAACCAAGCCCGGGCCCGATCTCGATGACCCGCTCGACGCGGTCATCTGTGCCGACCCCAGCCTCGACAAGGATGGCCTCGAGCACGTCCGTGTCGGCCAGGAAGTTCTGCGACAGCCCATGTCGGGCGCGCAGACCGGCCGCGCGCAGGATCGCCCTGACGGACGCTGGATCGACCCGGACCGTCGTCCGCTCGAACGGCATCAGCGGCGGGCGAGGGGCAGCGACGGCCGCGCGTCGAGATCGAGTCCGGCACGCTCCCCCAGCGCAAGGCGTCGTGCGCCGGCTGCTCCGATCATCGCCCCGTTGTCCGTGCACAGACCCGGGCGCGGCACGATCAGCGGGAT
>CAYNGM010000088.1:1299-8171 GCA_964396565.1 uncultured Anaerolineaceae bacterium
GTCTTGAGACCGGAGAAGCTCCAGTCGTAGGAATCGCCCATCCACGCCCGTGGGAACCTGACATCCCGGCGGGTGGCTCCCTCGGCGGCGCGCTGGATAGCCGGGCCACCCGGGTAGCCCAGACCGAGCAATCGGCCTACCTTGTCGAAGGCCTCCCCGGCTGCGTCGTCCACGGTCGTGCCGAGCAACCGGTAGGTGAGGTGGTCGCGCATCTCGGCAAGGAACGTGTGCCCGCCGCTGACCACGAGCGTGACGAGCGGGAAGATCGGTTCCTGCCGATCCGCCTCGGACTCACCGGGATCGAGCAGCCACGCGGCATAGACATGGCCCTCGAGGTGGTTCACGCCGACCAGCGGCAGGTCGTGGACCCACGCGAGTGCCTTGGCGAAGTTGATCCCGACAAGCAGCGATCCAGCGAGTCCGGGGCCATGGGTCACGGCGATCCCGTCGAGGTCGGACCAGCCGACGCCCGCCGCTGTCCATGCCTCGTCGAGCACCGGGACTATCCAGCGCAGGTGGGCCCGGGCGGCCACCTCGGGCACGATCCCACCCGATGGCGCGTGCAGGGCGATCTGCGATGCCACGACGTTGGCGTGGATCCGTCGACCGCCCTCGACCAGGGCGATCCCGGTCTCGTCGCACGAGGACTCGATCGCCAGCAGCAGACCGCCGCTCACCGTTCGTCGGCCCCGTTCGGCAGGGCGCCGTCGGTCGGGTCGGCCGGGTCGGTCTCATCGGCGTCGTCGGTCACGCCGGCTCCGTGATCGATCGGCGCAGGGGTCGCGTCGAGCGCGGTCCGCAGTCGGGCGATGCGCTCGCGCATGGCCGGGTCGCGCAGCGGCGTCGTGGTCATGATCAGGGCGTCCTCGTGGTCGTCGCTGTAGTAGCGCGGGCGCAGGCCGACCGGTCGGAACCCGTACTTCTCGTACAAACGTCGCGCAGCGAGGTTGGAGAGACGCACTTCGAGGGTCGCCTCGTGGGCGCCTCGATCGAGGGCGATGTCGAGGAAGGCGAGGAGCAGGCGCTCTCCGAGATGGCGCCGACGCCAGCCGGGATGGATCGCGAAGGTCGTGATGTGAGCCTCATCCACCATCAGCCACATCCCGCCATAACCCACTACCCGTTCCCCCACCCTGGCGACGAGGTAGGTGGCGAGCCGATTGGTCTCGAGCTCGCTGCGGTAGGCGTGCTCCGGCCATGGCGTAGTGAAGCTGGCCAGCTCGATCCGGTGGACATCGGGCAGGTCATCGAGACGCATCGCCTCGATGACCACCCTCACCGGTGGTCGCGCGACCATGTCACGGTCCCTTCGGTCGGTCTGGCGCCCCGCGGTGGTGTCACGTACTCGGGGACGAGCGTGGCCAGTTCACCATCCGGATAAGCGCGCAACCGGGCGACGCCGGCGGACAGCAGGGCGGACGCGAGACCTGCACGAGCTTCATCGCCACGGGTCACGGCATCGCTCGGGGCGCGACCAACGAGATCGACGGCGATCAGCGTCTCGCCCGGATCGAGCTCTGGATCCAGGCCGCCACGCACCGATCGGGGAGCTTCGCCCGGTCGCACCAGCACGCGGTCCGACGGGCCAGCCGGCAGCAGCAGGACGGGTCGCGGGGTCGCTGCGGCGGCCATCAGGGCCTCGGCCGTCGAAACACCGACAAGCGGGACGGCGAGCCCGTGGGCCAGACCCTTGGCCGTGGCGATCCCGACGCGCAGTCCGGTGAATGCACCGGGTCCGGTGCCCACGACGATCGCGCCCAGCTGCGAGCGCCCGATGTTCGCGTCCAGCTGCGAGCGCCCGGTGTTCGCCTCGCCGAGGACCCGCGCGATCGACGGCAGGAGCGTCTCCCCGTGTCGGTAACCCGGCTCCCAGGTGGCCACGTCGTCGACAGCCCCGTCGGTCGTGCCGGTCGCGATCACCACCCGACTCGTGGCCGTGTCGATGACGAGCACGGCGCCGGCGCGCCCTTCGTGACTCATCCGACCGCCTCCACGTAGCGGTCGTAGTCCTCCGAGCCAGGGATCAGGACGATGGTCCGGGGATCGTCTCCGACGCCATCGATGCGCACGTCGAGACGCTCATCCGGCAGGGCGTCGCCCAGGCGCTCAGGCCATTCGATCACGGTGACACCACTCGCCTGGCGCTCATCGATGAGACCGCCGCTGATGGCCTCAGCAGCATCGGCGAGCCGATACGGATCGAGGTGAAAGAGGGGCAATCGACCCGCGTACTCGGCCATCAGGACGAAGGATGGCGAGACGATCGTGTCGGAGATGCCCAGACCGGCCCCGATGGCCTTGGCGAGGTGTGTCTTGCCGGCCCCCAGGTCACCCCACAGGCAGATCAGGTCACCCGGGAGGGCGACGGTCGCAAGGGCCGCCCCCAGCCGACTGGTGGCGTCGGGATCGGGGCAGACGATCGAGCGGGACGGGCGCGCGTGGAGGATCACGCGGCCGATCGTACCGTCGATGGGCGATGTCGGTCGGGCGAATCAGGCCCGACCGACATCTCGCGGCCGGTGGTCAGTCCATGTGACGGCCACGGCGCCAACGGACGAGCGGGACCATCGCGAGGGCCCAGATCAGCGCGAGGAGGCCGAATGTCGCCAGCAACCCGGATCGATCCGAGTCGCCGGTCGGTCCCGGGACGCTCTGGGTGTCGGTCCATGGCGGCGTCACCTGGACCGCGGTGGGGTTCGCCCCGCCACCGCCGGTGGCGGTCGGCTGGGTCGAGGCCGACGCCGTCGGTGCCACTGACGCGGTCGGGGTCGCCGTCGGGCTCACCGTTCCGGTGGCCGTCGGGGTGGGCGTGGCGGTCGGCGCCACGGTCCCCGTCGGGGTGGCCGTCGGGGTCGCGGTAGGGGTGGCTGTCGGAGTCGGAGTCGGTGTCGGAGTCGGGATCGGGTCGGCCGTGACCGTCACCGTGTCGGTCGGCGAATCCGTGCCGCCGGCATGGGCCGACGCGACGTTGGTCAGACTCCCGGCGTCGAGGTCGCCCTGGTCGATGGTCGCGCTCGCGGTGCAGGTCACGCTCGCCCCCGGGGCCAGGCTCGCCACGTTCGGGCAACTGACGCTGACCTGGTCATCGCTGACCGTGACGGGCCCGGCCAGGGTGACGTTCCCGGTGTTGGTCACGAGATAGCCGTAGGCGATCACGTCACCGACCGAGTCATAGGTCAGCGGGCTGGCGCTCTTGTCGAGTGCGAGAGCCGGATCGACATCCGCCGTCACGGTCACCGTGTCGGTCGGCGAATCCGTGCCGCCGGCATGGGCGGACGCGACGTTGGTCACGCTCCCGGCATCGAGATCTGCCTGGTCTACGGTCGCCGTCGCAGTACAGGTCAGGGCTTCGTCCGGATCGAGGAAGCCATCGCCGTTGCCGACGGTGCTCGTTGCCGGACAGGTGACACTCACCTGGTCGTCGCTGACCGTCACCGGGTCGGGCAGACGGACACCACCGGTGTTGGTCACGAGGTAGTTGTAGGAGATGACGTCACCGACGGTGTCATAGCTCGACGGGCTGGCGCTCTTGTCCATGTCGAGGTCCGGCCCGGCGACGGTCGTCGTCGCAGTCGCGGAGTCGTTGGTGTCGCCGGTCGTCGGATCGCTGACCGTCGCCGTGTTGCTGATCGTGTCGCCGGCGGAGACGTCGGCATCCACGGTCTGATCGAAGGTGAAGGTCTGGGTACCCCCGGCGGGGAGACCGGACGGACAGGTGATGGTGCCGCTGCCGTAGGTGCACGTGCCGGATCCGTTGGCTGGTCCCGTCGAGGTGAAGCCGGTCGGCGCCGAGACGTCCCCGGTCGGAGCGACGTCGGTCACGATGAGCGGGTTCGATGTGGTGTCCTGCGGTCCTTCCATCGACCCCGGGCCGAGGTTGGTCACGGTCACCGTCCAGGTCACGTCCCCCCCGGACCGCGCCGACGTCGGTCTGACCGACTTGTCGATGGCGAGGTCGTAACAGTCGATGGTCAGCGAGGCGCTGTCGTCGCGCGTCGCGGACACGCCCACGATGTCGGTCGTGCCGGTCTGCGTCGAGCGGTCGGTGGTCGTGACCGTGTTGGTGATGGTCGAGCACGATGCGGTGTTCGGGATGATCTGCTCGTAGGTGATGGTCAGGGTCTCACCCGGGTCCAGGCCGCGCGTGCCACCCGATGGCGCCTCCGGAGCGCTCGGCGCGCTGTAGGGCCTCGAGCAGACCGTGCTTGCGGGCATGGTCGAGCCGACACTCAGGCCGGTGCAGGTGACGGGGCCACGCGCCATGCTCGCGTTGCTGCCGCCGACCGTGCCGATGGACAGGACCCGGAAAGCCGGGGTCGGCAGCCCGGTCGGACCGGGGAGGGTGTCGGCGAGGTCGATGGTGTCGCCCCTGGTCATCGGATCGGGCCCGGTGTTGGTGACCGAGATCGTCCAGACGACGGAGTCGCCCGCGTTCACCGGGGAACTGGCGACCGACTTGTCGACCGAAAGCGTGTACAGGCACGGCAGCCAGTCGATGGCGACCGAGCCCGATGCCCCTGCGCCGGAGGCTGCCGGAGAGGGTGTGCCCGCGGTCCCGCTGATCGAGGAAGGAGCGGGTGCGCCCACGACCGGAGAGCCGGCGGCCACCCAGCTTGAGCCACCGCCGCCGCCGGCACCGGTCACGGATTGACCGACCGTCGCGGCACCACCGCCGCCGCCGGTGTAGCCGCCACCGCCGCCGCCACCGCTGTCGTAGTTGGCGTCGGCGCCGCCGTTGCCACCGGTCCCGGTCGCCGAGCCGCCGCCGGCAGCGCCGTTGCGTGCCGCCTGGCTGCTGTTGACGCCACCCGCGCCCCCGGCGACCGCCTGGCCGCCCTGGCCACCACCGGCAGTGATGACGCCGTCGTATCCGTTCTGCCCGTTCGTGCCGGGCGCCACGATGCCGGCGCCGATGCCGCCGGTCCCACCGCCGCCGCCGACACCGGCGGGCGCTGCCTGATGCGCTCCGCCTCCACCGCCGCCGCCACCGGCGACGAGGACCGTGGAGCCGGCAAGATCCACCGATGAGCGGCCGCCGCCACCACCACCGCGGTGATTGTTGACGATCGTGCCGCCGGTGCCGCCGGTACCGATCGCACCGTTGCCGGAGCCGCCGACCGGGTTGTTCCCCGTAGCCCCGCCGCCACCGGCACTACCCGAGTAGCTCTGCCCGGGAAGGACTTCGAATGTCGCACTGATCACCGCACCGGCGCCGCCGGTCCCACCGAACCCCGCCGCGGTCGGCGCCGACGCACCACCGCCACCAGCGGCGGTCACGAGAGCGCGACACGTACCGTCGGGGATCGTCCCGGGCGTCAGTGCACCCGGTGTCGTCCGGCTGACGGCGGTGGGCCCCGGCGCCGGCGTCGCTGCCACAGGAGCCGCGGCCGCGAGGGGCAGGACGATCGCGGCGAGGATGGCGACGGGCGTGACGATGCGCCTTCGGTCGGTGGTCATCGGACGGTCATGTGAGGTCACGAGTTCGAGTTCCCCCTGGAGTCGTTCGTTCGAGGCCCATCTGCGGGCACAATCGTTCGCACTCCAAATCTACGGGGACGCGGTGCCAGGACTCGCCAGTCGATGGTCCCATCGGGCATGGGACGTTGGGTGGCTCCGACCGCGGCGGGCGGACTGGACGTCATGGTGGGGAGGGCACCGATCGCGGATCACGTGCCGGCCGGCACCGATCGCGGATCACGTGCCGGTGACCAAGGTCGTCGAGCGACACGCCGGCCGGTGCCGCCCTTCCTCGCCATGGCCCACGCCACACCCGAGGAGAATCGCCGAATGCAGAACTGGTCTGCATGTGGTAACGCATATCTGCCGAATGCAGGGCCGGGCTGAGCATTCGGCAGGCAGATGCGCGGCGATCCGGCCCCATCGTGCGTGAAGTCGCAGGGCGCGGAGGGCTCGATCGGCGATCCGGCTGACCGATCGCAGGTGGCACCTGTATCTGGCGGAAATCCTGACGGTATCTGGCGGAAATCCTGACGGTATCTGGCGGAGATCCTGACGGCGCAGGCGCCGATCGCGGCTCCGATGCTGCCGACCTCGCCCGGCGACCGCCGCATCCGGACGCTAGGCGAACCGCTCCAGGTCGCCAAGCGGAACGGCGACTACCGACCCATCCGCGAAGCGCACGGCGCCGGCCTCGAGGCGAACACCGCCGGCGAACCGCCGTCCACCGAGCGACCCGGCCCAGCGGCCTTCGCGTCCGGAATGCTCCCCGGCACGGATCCGGACGAGGTCGGGCGGGGGTTCGGGCGTCGGGACCTCCGGGACGTCGAAGGCGAGGATCGGCGGGTCGGTCACGATGGCGACCTCCCGACCGACGAGCGCCTCGAGGATGTGCTGGACTGGGCTGGCCAGCGGTCGGCGCACGGCGCCGTCGAGGACCAGCACGGCGAAAGGCGGCAGGCGGTGCAGCGCCGCGCGCTGGCGTGCCTCGGAGGCGAGGAAGTCACGCCGCTCCTTGCTGGCGAGGCCACTGACGACGACACCGCGCAGCCCCATCGCCCGAGCCCGGGTCAGCGTCTCGGCATCGATCCGTGAGCCGACCACCAGGATCATCCCGGCGAACCCGACATCGAGGCCGCCGGTCCGCAGTTCCCCGTCGTGGCCGGTAGCCACCTGGAGCCGGCCACGTGTCGGTCCGCCGAGCGCGACGATCCCGCGGATCGATCGGCCGCCGGTCCGCAGCGTGATGGCGGAGCCGGGACGTACCTCGCGGATGATCCCGGCGACCGGGGTCTCGATCGGCTCGCTGAGGTCACCGGTGACGGTCCGCCAGCGCCCGCGCCACTCGAAAAGCAGCTCGCCCTCGCCATGGGCGCCCCGACCGCCGGGGTGTGGTCCGCTGGCCGGCGTTACGG
>CAYNGM010000089.1:0-8083 GCA_964396565.1 uncultured Anaerolineaceae bacterium
GTCGCCTTCGACCTGGTGCCCGAGGCGCAGGTCTCGCTGGACAACATCCAGATCGCCCTGTGGATGCTCCTGGGTGGTTCCGTCTTCGTCATCGCCGACCGTCTGATCGAGCGTCGATTCGGTGACTCGGGCGCGATGGGCATCGTCGTCGGCAACATCAACGACGCCCTGCCGGAGTCGCTGATCTTCGGCATCCAGCTGGGCAGCGGGATGGCGCTGAGCGTGCCGTTCATCGCGTCGGTCTGGGTGTCGAACATCCCGCAAGTGTTCCCGCCGGCCGCGGACATGGCCAAGTCGGGCTGGACACGCGGTCGCCAGGCCGTGCTGTGGGGCACGGTCGTGATCGCTGCCGGTGTCTGTTCGGCGGTCGGCTATGTGATCGCCCAGAACGTCGGCGATGCGAACGGGGCACGGATGGCCGCGTTCACGATCGGTGGCCTCATCACCATGCTGACGACCTCGATGATCCCGTTCGCCTACGAGAAGGGCGGTCTGCCGGCCGGTCTCTGGGCCGTGGTCGCCTTCGCCCTTACGCTCGCCGCAGCCTGAAACCCGCCGCAGCCTGACGCTCACCATCGTGGGCGCACTGGTCCGACCGGCTACACTCCCGCCTCGTGACCATCCCCCAGGACCGCCTGCGCAACTTCTCGATCATCGCCCACATCGATCACGGCAAGTCGACGCTGGCCGATCGGCTGCTCGAGCTGACCCACACCATCGACGCCCGGCAGATGACCAGCCAGGTCCTCGATTCGATGGATCTGGAACGCGAGAAGGGGATCACCATCAAGGCCCGCTCAGCGCGACTCGAGTACACCGCGCGTGACGGGCAGACCTACGGACTCAACCTGATCGATACACCCGGGCATGTCGACTTCGCCTACGAGGTCAGCCACAGTCTGCAGGCGTGCGAGGGTGCCATCCTGGTCGTGGATGCGACCCAGGGCATCGAGGCGCAGACGCTCGCCAACGTTCACCTTGCCCTGCGCGAGAACCTCACGCTCATCCCGGTCCTCAACAAGATCGACCTGCCGTCGGCCGACCCGGACACGATCATCGAAGAGCTGGAGAACGTCCTGGCCATCCCGCGCGAGGAGGTCATCCTGGCCTCGGCCAAGGACGGCACGGGCGTGATTGACATCCTCGAGGCGATCGTCGAGCGCATCCCGGCCCCCAAGGGCGACCCGACCGCCCCTGTCCAGGGGTTGATCTTCGATAGCCACTACGACGCCTACAAGGGCGTCATCGTCTATGTCCGACTGGCCGCCGGCACGCTCCGCGATGGCGACACGATCCGGCTGATGGGCAGCGGCGCCGAGGCCGAGCCGCTGGAACTCGGGGTCTTCCGGCCACAGCTCGTACCGGTCAGGCAGCTCACCGCCGGCGAGGTCGGCTACGTCGCGACCGGTCTCAAGAGCGTCCGCGAGGCGCAGGTCGGTGACACGGTCACGACGACGGCGCGTCCGGCGAGTGAGCCGCTGCCTGGCTACCAGCCAGCCAAGAGCCTCGTGTTTGCGGGTATCTACCCGGTCTCGGGTGAGGACTACCCGCTGTTGCGCGATGCGCTCGACAAGCTGCATCTCAACGACGCGAGCTTCACCTTCGAGCCGGAGAGCTCGGTAGCGCTCGGCTTCGGGTTTCGCTGCGGGTTCCTTGGCCTGCTCCACATGGAGATCGTCCAGGAGCGTCTCGAGCGTGAGTTCGGTCTCGACCTGATCGCATCGGCGCCGTCGGTCGAGTACCACGTCCAGTTGATGCACGGTCGCGGTGATGTCGTCGTGGACAACCCGGCCCTGCTGCCCCCGCCGAGCGACATCGAGTCGATCGAGGAGCCGTGGGTCAGTCTCAGCGTCGTGACCCCGAGCAACTACATAGGGCCGCTGATGGAGCTCTCCACCAACCGTCGTGGGGTCTTCGTCAACATGGAGTACCTGGACCCGACCCGGGTGGTCCTCCATTTCGAGATGCCGCTCGCCGAGCTCATCGTCGACTACTTCGACCAGCTCAAGAGTCGTAGCCAGGGTTACGCCTCGATGGACTACGAGGAACTCGGCTATCGGCCGGCGAACCTGGCCAAGGTGGACATCCTGGTCAACGGTGAGCCGGTCGACGCGTTGAGCATCATCGTCCACCGCGACCGTGCCCAGTCCACGGGGCGTGCCCTGACCGAACGCCTCAAGCAGCTCATCCCGCGTCAGATGTTCGAGATCCCCATCCAGGCGGCGATCGGCAGCAATGTCATCGCCCGCGAGACCGTGCGGGCGATGCGCAAGAACGTGCTCGCCAAGTGTTACGGTGGGGACATCACCCGCAAGCGCAAGTTGCTCGAGAAGCAGAAGGAGGGCAAGCAGCGCATGAAGCGGGTCGGATCGGTCGAGATCCCGCAGGAGGCATTCCTGGCGATGCTCCGCATGGACGAGGGCTGACGGGAGCGTGGAAGCGCTGTTCGAGCCGCTGCGCGTGATGATCGCGACGGGGCTCGCGTTCCTGCTGGTCATGCTGCGGCTGGACGCCGCCCGGTTCGGGACCGCCGAGTACTACGAGGCGACAGGGCACGGCGAGCAGCCCAGGATCCGTCGGCGGCTGTCGTGGTATGCCCTTGGCTTTGCCATCGCGATAGCCATCCTGTTCATCCATCCGGCGCCCCAGACGGAGTTCTTCCTTGGCTCTGGCGACCGATTCGGGGCGCTGTTCGGTGGGCTCCTGTACGGCGCGATCGGGATCATCCAGGCCATCGCGTATGCGACCTACCGCTACAACCGCATCCGCTTCCCTGAGGCTTTCTCGTATCCCGGTGCCCTGCTCAACACCACGGCCACCGCGTTCATCGACGAGGTCACCTTCCGCGGTGCGATCTTCGGCCTGCTCCTGTCGGTCGGGGTGAACCCGTCGCTTGCGAACATCGTCCAGGCGCTCCTGTACACGCTGACCACGCGCCTGGGTGCGCCCGGTCGTGACCGCTACCTGCTCATCCTGTCGCTTGGGATCGGGCTGATGGGTGGCTGGCTGACCGCGGCTACCGGCGGCATCGCTGCCGCGTTCCTTGGCCATGCCATCACCCGCTTCGCGGTCTTCCTGTGCACTGGGCACACCGGGCAGACCATGCCGCGCGGACGCGAGATCGAGGAGATCGAGAAGCGCCGTCGGCCGCCCGAGGGTTGGCGAGTCATCGGGACGCGGGAGCCGTTCTCACGGGATCGCTGAACCTGGCCGAACCCGCATCCCGACGCCCGCCTGGCGCGCTCTATATCCACGTCCCGTTCTGCGTGTCGCTCTGCCCGTACTGCGACTTCGTGGTCATCGCCGGCTCTGCGACGCGCGGACCGAACAATAAGGTCGGTCGGTATGTGGACGCGCTCCTGCACGAGCTTGATCTGCGCGCCGCTGCCCTGGATGCGGAGTTCGGGGCGCCCGGTGATCAGGGCCGCCCGGGTGACCCAGGCGGCCAGGGACGACCGGGACGACCGGGTCGGCCGCCGCTCGAGACCGTCTACCTGGGCGGCGGGACACCATCGCTCCTTGCGCCCGATGCCCTCGATCGACTGCTGTGCCGGGTCCGCGAACGCTTCGGGCTGGCCGCCGACGCCGAGGTCACGATCGAGGCCAATCCGGGACCCGATGAGCGCGGCGATCCGCTGGCGTTGCGCCAGGTCGGCATCAACCGTATCTCGTTCGGTGCCCAGTCGATGGATGACGCGGAACTGCGTCGCCTCGGCCGACGACACCGGGCCGTCCACGTCGCGGATGCCGTGGACGGCGCCAGGGCGGCGGGTATCGGGTCGGTCAATGTGGACCTCCTGTACGACATCCCGGACACCGATCTGCAGACCTGGATGACGACCCTCGATGCCGTCATGGGGCTTGGGCCCGACCATCTCTCGCTGTATGCCCTGACCCTGGACGACCCCGATGCCGAGGGCCTGACCGGACCTCTTGGTGATCATCTGCCGGTGACGAAGGGTGCCCGTCGCTGGCGTGACGGGGTACGTTCCGGCCAGGACGAGGATCGGGCCGCGGCGCAGTATCACCACGCCGTGATCTCGCTGGCGGAGGCGGGTTATCGCGGCTACGAGATCAGCAACTGGGCTCGGCCCGGGCATGAGAGCCGGCACAACCTCACCTACTGGCTTCGTCAGCCGCACGAGGCCCTGGGACCCGGATCGCACGCGTTCGATGGCGTGGCGCGACGCTGGAATGCCGCCCGACTCGATGGCTATCTCGCCGCGATCGAGGCCGGGGAACTGCCGCCGGGTGGACTCGGCGAGACCGACTCGCGTCTGGATGCGGTGGAATCGATCATCCTCGCTCTCCGGCTGGACACCGGGGTCGCGCTGATGACCGCCTACGAGCCGCCTCTTGCCGACCACTTCGGGTGGGCTCTCGCGGCTGAGCTGCTGGATGTGACCGATGACGACCGGGTCGTCCTGACGACCCGCGGCCGGCTCCTCAGCAACGAACTGTTCCGGCGCCTGTTGTAGGTCGTCGTCTTCCGCACGTTCGTTGACACTCGCTGAGGGCGACTGCTACCATCCGGACAACACCGTTAGCACTCTCGCATGGTGAGTGCTAACCAGACGGGAGAACCGAGACTTGGCACGACGCAGCCGTCGTCCCCTCGGCCCCCTGGACCTCCGATCGCAGGCGATCCTTCGGGCCGTCATCGAGGAATATGTCACGACCGCCCAGCCGGTCGGCAGCGTGGCGCTCGTGGAGCGCTACGGTCTTGGCGTGTCGAGCGCGACGGTCCGCAACATCCTGGCTGAGCTGGAGATGGCCGGTCTGCTGACCCACCCGCACACCAGCGCCGGACGGGTCCCGACCGATGCCGGCTATCGGTTCTTCGTCGAGTCCATCGCCGAGACCGTGGCGCTGCCGGCGGTCGAGCAGCTGATGATCCGTCACCAGTTCGGACAGGTCGAGTTCGCCAGCGAACACTGGTTCCGCCTCGCTGCCACGACGCTTGCCGGGCTGACCCGCTCGGCTGGTCTGGCGACGCCGGCCAAGCCGCGCGCTGCCCACATCCGTCGGGTCGACCTGGTCGCGGTCAACGAACGGATGGCAAGCCTGATCCTGGTCCTTCGTGAGGGTGCCATCAAGCAGGCCGTGGTCCCGCTCGACGAGGTCGACGTCGTGGACCAGCTGACGCTCAATCGTGTCGCGGCGCTTCTCAATGATCGCCTGACCGACCTCACCGCCGCCCAGGCGGAGACGTGGCTCGCGAGCCTGGACGTGGCGGACGTCATGCAGCGAGTCGCGGCGCGGGTCGCGGCGCGTATCGTGCGGATCCTCCACGAGTACGACGCGGCGACCGTCGAGGAGGTCTTCAGCGACGGCCTGCTGAATGTCATGGAGGCCCCGGAGTTCTCGCAGAGCGACAAGCTGCGCCAGGTCTTCACGGCGCTCGAGGACCGGGCCTATCTGGGTGCCCTCGTCGGCAGCGTTGCGGCGACAGGCCGGATCCATGTCTTCATCGGAGCGGAGAACCCGGCCCTCGAGATGCACGATGTCTCGCTCGTCCTGGCGCCCTATGGCAAGCCGGGCCATGCGATCGGTGTCGTGGGGGTCCTTGGGCCTACCCGGATGAGCTATCCCCAGGCGATCGGCACGGTCCGCTTCGTGTCCGGTCTCATGAACGAGTTGGTGGATCACCTGTATGCCTAGCCATCGCCCGACGGGACGCCGCACCCGTGCCCAGGAACGTGCCGACGAGATCGACATCTCGCCGACGGCGCTGCTCGCCCAGATCGAGACGCTGAGCGCGGAGAAGACCGCCGCCCAGTTACAGGCCGAGGAGTACCTGACCGCCCTGCAACGCGAGCGCGCCGAGTTCCAGAACTTCAAGCGGCGCACCGCCGAGGAGCGCGAACGCGACCTTGGGTTGGCTGGCGAGGACCTCATCCGCAAGGTGCTGGTGCTCGCCGACGACTTCGACCGGGCCATCGACGCCCATCCAGAATCGATCGAGACGGATCCCTGGTTCGAGGGCGTCAGCGCCATCGATCGCAAGCTCCGGACGTTGCTCGAAAGCGAGGGCGTGACTGCCGTCGATGCCGATCCCGGCACGACCTTCGATCCGCGGGATCACGACGCCATCGCCACGGTCCCGGGCACCGGGCGGCCCGAGGGCGAGATCGTCGAGCTCGTCCGGCGCGGCTATCGATTGCGCGATCGCGTCCTGCGACCGGCCCTCGTGGCGGTCGCCGGGCCATCGGATCCAGCAATTGGCGACATCCTCCAGAACTAGTCCTTCAGACACCACAGACACCACAAGACACCACGCGAACAGGAGCGACCAGGACCCATGGGCAAGATCATCGGCATCGACCTCGGCACGACCAACTCGGTCGTCGCCGTGATGGAGGGCGGCGAGCCCGCCGTCATCGCATCGGCGGAAGGCGGCCGCACCGTGCCGTCGGTCGTGGCCTTCACCAAGACCGGCGAGCGTCTGGTCGGCCAGCTGGCCAAGCGTCAGGCAGTCACCAACCCGGGCAACACCGTCTTCTCGATCAAGCGCTTCATGGGTCGTCGTTTCGACGATCCGGAGGTCAAGCGCTCGCGCGATCTCGTCCCGTACAACGTCGACAAGGACTCGAAGTCGGACGGCATCGTCGTCAAGCTGGCCGACGGCAAGTCGTACTCGCCGCCCGAGATCAGCGCGATGATCCTCCAGAAGCTGAAGGCGGATGCCGAGGCCTATCTCGGGGAGAAGATCACCGAGGCGGTCATCACCGTCCCGGCCTACTTCGACGACACCCAGCGCCAGGCGACCAAGGACGCCGGCCGGATCGCCGGGCTCGAGGTCAAGCGGATCATCAACGAACCGACTGCATCCGCTCTTGCCTACGGGCTGGACAAGAAGCACGACGAGAAGATCGCCGTCTACGACCTGGGTGGTGGCACGTTCGACATCTCGATCCTGGAGCTGGGCGAGGGCGTCTTCGAGGTCAAGTCGACCAACGGCGACACCCACCTGGGCGGCGACGACTTCGATCAGCGCGTCATCGATTGGCTGCTGGCCGAGTTCAAGAAGGACCAGGGCATCGACCTGTCAAAGGACCAGCAGGCCCTCCAGCGCCTCAAGGAGGCCGCGGAGAAGGCCAAGATCGAGCTGTCGTCCACGGCCTCGACGGAGATCAACCTGCCGTACATCACAGCGGACGCTTCCGGCCCCAAGCACCTCGTCGTGTCCCTCACCAGGGCCAAGCTCGAAGACCTCGTCGCCGACCTGGTCAAGCAGACCGAGGGACCGGTCAAGGCGGCCCTCAAGGATGCCGGGCTCAAGCCTGCCGAGATCGACGAGGTGATCCTCGTCGGCGGCATGACCCGGATGCCGGCCGTCGTGGAGGCGGTCAAGGCGATGTTCGGCGGCAAGGAGCCGCACAAGGGGGTCAACCCAGACGAGGTCGTGGCCATCGGGGCGGCCATCCAGGCAGGTGTCCTGGCCGGCGACGTCAAAGACGTCCTGCTGCTCGATGTCACGCCGCTGTCGCTCGGAATCGAGACCCTCGGCGGCGTGATGACCAAGCTGATCGAGCGCAACACCACCATCCCGACCTCGAAGTCGCAGGTCTTCTCGACCGCGTCCGACTCGCAGAGTCAGGTCGAGATCCACGTCCTGCAGGGCGAGCGCGACTTCGCCGCCGACAACAAGACGCTGGGTCGGTTCATCCTCGACGGGATCCCGCCGGCTCCCCGGGGAGTGCCCCAGATCGAGGTCACGTTCGACATCGACGCCAACGGCATCCTGGATGTGAAGGCCAAGGACCGGGCGACAAGCAAGGAGCAGCAGGTCCGGATCACCGCTTCGTCGATGCTCGACAAGAGCGCCGTGGACCAGATGGTCCGCGATGCGCAGGAGCATGCCGACGAGGATCGCAAGCGGCGCGAGGACGTCGAGACGCGGAACCAGGCCGAGGCGCTCACCTTCCAGGCCGAGCGGACGCTCAAGGATCTCGGCGACAAGGTCGCCTCCGAGGACAAGCTCGAGGTCGAGAACTCGGTCGGGTCGCTGCGTGAGGCCCTCAAGGGCTCGGACGTGGAGCCGGTGCGTGCCGGGATGACGTCACTCGCCGAGATCCTGCAG
>CAYNGM010000090.1:0-7942 GCA_964396565.1 uncultured Anaerolineaceae bacterium
CGACGCGGTCGATGGCGGCGATCCGTCCTTCCCAGCCGCCACGCATGCTGCGGGCCCGCTCGCCGACCTGCCAGACGCGATTCGTGTCGGGAACTGCCGGTGGCGTCGGCTCCACATCCGGCAGATGGCCGACGATCTCCTCGATGCGGGCAAGGTCCGTGTCGAGCGACACCGATGTCACCACCTCGCGCTCGAGCGACCGACGTACCACTTCGATCTCGGCGCGCAGTGTCGCCAGCACTCGCGCGCTCTCCTCACGAGCCCCCCGGATCGTCTCGTCGCGCTCACGTCGCGCCCGACGGCGTTCCTCCTGCGCCGCTCTGAGCGCCGCCTCTGCCCGCGTCTCAGCCTCGCGGGCGCGATCGAGCGCCTCGCCGGTCGCACCCTCCGTCGCTCGTATCGACGTGAGGGTCTCTTCGAACGAACGCTGTGCATCGCTGAGGCGGGAGCGGGCATCCTCGACTATCTCCTGGGGCAGCCCGAGCCGCTCGGCGATGGCGAACGCCTGGCTGCCACCGGGCAGGCCGACGGTCAGGCGGTAGGTCGGAGACAGCGTCTCCAGGTCGAACTCGACCGCAGCGTTGCGCGCGCCGGGTGTCGTGTGGGCATACGCTTTGAGCTCGGCGTAGTGGGTGGTCGCGGCCACGATCGCCCCGGCGCCGATGAACCGGTCCAGGAGAGCCTGGGCGAGTGCCGACCCCTCGGTCGGGTCCGTTCCTGCCCCCAGTTCGTCGAGCAGGACGAGGGTGCCCGGTCCCGCCTCAGCCACGATCGACGTGATCCGGCGCAGATGCCCCGAGAAGGTCGAAAGCGACTGCGCGACCGACTGCTCGTCGCCGATGTCGGCGAAGATGTCGCGCCAGACCGGCAGACGGCTGCCCGCAGCGGCCGGGACGTGAAGACCCGCCTGGTGCATGAGACTGAGCAGACCGAGCGTGCGCAGGGTGACGGTCTTGCCGCCCGTGTTCGGGCCGGTGACGACGAGGGCCGTGTAGCCATCGCCGATCCGGATGTCGATCGGGACGACTCGTCCTGACAGGCCAGGGTGGCGTGCCGAGAGGAGCGCGACCTCCGGTCTGTCCGCGGTCTCCGCGCGGAGGGCGTCCATCTCCGACGCGAGCGCCGCACGCGCAGCCCACAGGTCGAAACGGGCGAGCGCATCGAGTGTCTCGCGCAGGGCCGGGGCGTTGACCGCGACGAGAGCTGACAGCTCGTCGAGGATGCGGGCGATCTCCTCGGCCTCGGCCACCTGTGCCTCTCGCCACGCATTGCCGAGCTCGACTGCGACCATCGGCTCTACGAACAGGGTCTGGCCACTGCCGGACGCGTCGTGGACGATGCCCTTGACCCGACCCCGCGCGTCCGCCTTGACCGGGACCACGTAGCGCCCGTTGCGCAACGTGATGATCGGCTCCTGGAGTGCCCCGCCAAGCTCCGAGCCGACCAGCGAGTCCAGGCGGCGACGCAAGCGGTCGTAGGCCACCCGGACCGCCGCTCGCAGACCCCCAAGACGCGGCGACGCCGTGTCGAGCAGCTCCCCGACCGGGTCGAACGAGCGGGCCAGTACGCTGCGCAGGGCCGGCGACGGGTGGAGCTCCCGCCCGAGCTCACGCAGCAACGTCCGTCGTTCATCGGCGAGGGAGGTCGCCAGCCGTGCCACGGCATCGAGCGTCTCGGCGATCGCCAGGAACTGGTCGGGCTCGAGGCGTCCACCGCGGGCCGCGCGCTCTACCGCCGGTCCGATGTCGCGGGCAGCCCCGATGCCTATACCGGGTCGCTCCTCGAGGAGCGACCGCGCCTGGTCCGTCTCGTCCAGCCAGCGTTCGACGATGAACGGATCGCTCGACGGCTCGACGGCCTCGGCCAGTCGACGTGACGGCGGGAAGGAGGTCGCATCGGCCAGCCGCGTCCGGATGAGCGGGAATTCGAGCAGGGTCTGTGAGCGCGCGTCCATGACGGTCGGTCGTCGATCAGCGGGCGCGCGAGACTGATGGATGGCCGGCGATCGAGAAGCGCCACGCGACATTCGCCCACTCACCCGCGTAGGCGACACCTACTCGCGGGCCCGCCACGACGTCGTCGTCGGGGACGCGGTCCGGGCCGTCCGGGCGCTCAAGGCGCAGCGGCGACAGCGGATCGCACAGGTCCGTACCGGTCCAACTCGGGTCGACCCCGAAGCACGCCCCGACCAGACCGGGACCGCGCGCCAGCGCCAGACGCGGGACGGCTGCGATCCGTGCGGACACTTCCCGCGCGATCCCGTCGGCCGTGACTGCCCGTCGCCGGCGCTCGACCGCGAGACGTGCCGAGCGCATCAGGTCGATCCCCTCGAGCGGCTCGACCGCCCTGACGAGGACCGCGGATGGTGCCCCTTCGGGCGCGGCGACCACATTCAGACAGTCGTACATCCCATAGACAAGGTACACGTAGGCGATCCCTGCAGGTCCATCCAGGACCGAGTTGCGGCGGCGCGAGGTGAACCTCGCGTGAGAGGCCAGGTCGTCGGGACCGCCGTACGCCTCGGTCTCGACGATGCGACCCACGCGCCTGCCCGTGGCGTCATCGCGGACCAGCAGCGTTCCAAGCAGTTCGCGGGCGACGATCGGGCTGGCGGCGGTCAGGGTCGACCGCGTGACGATGATCGCTGAGGCGTTGTTCAGTACAGCGCCTCGATCGAATCCGGGACGAGGAAGCCGGCCACCGAGAAGAACGCCGGGATGAGCGTCGTCTGGAAGACGTCCACGATCTGTGATGTCTCGAGGGCCTTCCACAACTCCCGGAGGAAGCCGATCTCCTGCGGGTCCGGGGCGATCGTCGGAACCAGGAAGAACGTACTCAGGATGACGATGATGCAGCCGAGGATCAGACCTGCCTGCACGAGACCCAGGAGACCGCCGAGGATCTCATCGACGAAGCGCGCCTTCTGGAAGAGCGGCTGTGGCTTGTACCAGCCCTGGGCGACGATCGCGAAGGCGACTGCCGCCGCCACGAAGATCGTCAGGTAGCCAAGCATGTAGGCGTACTCCTTGGGGAACTGCGTCCAGTTCGAGGCAAGGAATGCACCAAGTGGCTCATAGAGCTGTGAGGCGAGGAAGAACGAGAACAGGATGGATGCGATGCCGATGACGCGGCGGATGGTGCCCTGGGCGAAGCCAAGGACGAAGAAGCCTATGAAGTAGAGGAACAGCAGCAGGTCGACCGTGCTTGTGCCGCCGATGAACTCGCCGAAGTCCACGGATCCTCCCCTGGATGCGCGATCTGATCCCCGACCTACCGGTCGAGGCGGCGCAAGACTAGCAGCGGCCATCCACGGGTCGCAAGGGCCAGACGGCGCCCCTGGGTCGGTACAGGGTGGACCGGTGGGGTAAGGACCGATCCGCTGCGGTCAGGTGCGGATGTGGCCGTCCACGTCCGAAGCCAGGCCGGTCGTGATCGCGGCGATGATCCCCTCGACCTCGTCCTCGGTAAGCGCCCGGTCCGGATGGCCGAGCGTGACCCGGTAGGCCAGGCTCTTCTGATCGTCGCGCAGTGGCCGCCCACGATAGATGTCGAATAGGACGACGTCGTCGAGGAGCCGTCCGCCATGGCTGGCGATCGAGTCGGCGACGGTCGCTGCCGGCGTGCTCTCGGCCACGACCACCGCCAGGTCGCGCAGCACCGCTGGATGACGCGATGGCGTGACGGCGCGGGGGACCGAGGGCGAGCCGCCCGACAGCCCGCTGATCGCCAGCTCGGCGACGATGATCCGCTCGGCGCGCAGGTCGAGCTCCTCGACGAGCGACGGGTGCAGCTCACCGATCCGACCGCGGATACCGGTGCCTGCGGTGATCCGTGCCGCCCGCCCCGGGTGGAGGATCGGGTCGTCGGCCAGGGGCTCGAACCGCGCTCGTGGCAGTCCCAGCCGCCCGGCGAGCAGCTCCACGACGCCCTTGGCATCGGCAAGGTCCCAGGAGCGTGACGGCCGGTCCCACGCGGGGGGCTCGGCCGATCCGGTCAGGACGAGACCCAGGCGCCACCACTCGTGCGTCCGATCACCATCGATACGCCCATACCCCTTGCCGATCTCGAAGATCGCCACGTCCTCGCGCCCGTGACGCACGTTGTTCGAGACGACTTCGACGAGGCCGCCAAGCACGCTCTGGCGCAGCACGGAATGCTGGCTCGACAACGGGTTGGTCACGGTGATGGGCGCGCCATCCGGCTCGCCCTCACCGGGCACGCGCTCGTCGGCGTCGGGTCGGTCGGCGTCGGGTCGGAACCGTGCGACCATGGCCGGGGAGACCAGGGCGTGGGTGACGGTCTCGGTCAGCCCGGCACCGGCGAGGGTCGCCCGAACGGCGTCGCGCGATCGGAGTGGGTCGTGCCGGAAGGCGGGCATCGGCGTGTGCGGCAGGATCTCCGGGACTATGTCGTAGCCCCTGACTCTGGCGATCTCCTCGATGACGTCTGCCTCAACGAGCAGATCGCGGCGCCACGTCGGCACGACTGCGACCAGTGTCGGGGTTTCGCCCGGGTCGACCGTCAGCGGCTGCGGTTCGAGAGCGACCGTGATCTTCGTACCGGCCGGAGGCGTCTCGGTGACGATCCCTACCCGGGCCAGCAACTCGCGCTGCTCGTCGACCGGGAGTGTCGTGCCGAGCAGGCGATCGACACTGGACGGTCGAAAGGCCACCCGGCTGGCTGGTGGGTCCGACGGAGCGGTGTCGACCGCGCCAGTAGCGACCGACCCACCGGCCCACTCGGTGATCAGACGGGCAGTCCTGTCGGCGCCCAGGCGGGCGAGCCGATGTTCCTGGCCCTTCTCGAAGCGCAGGCTCGCCTCCGATCGCAGGGCGTAGCGGAAGGCCGTCCGGCGGATGCTCACCGGATCGAACACGGCCGACTCGACGATCACGTCCGTCGTCCCCTCCGAGATCTCCGACTCGGCCCCACCCATCACCCCCGCCAGCCCCAGGACCCCGGCTGGATCGGTGATCAGGAGGGTCTCGGGATCGAGATCGCGGACCACGTGATCAAGCGTCTCGAGCCGTTCCCCGGCGCGGGCCAGACGGACGATGATGCGGCCGTCGTGGACGGCCCGGGCATCGAAGGTGTGAATCGGCTTGCCGAGCTCGAGCATCACGTAGTTGCTCACGTCCACGACGTTGTTGACGGGGCGCTGACCGGCCGCGATGAGCCGCATCTGGACCAGGTCCGGCGACGGGCCGATGCTGACGCCACGCACGTGTCGCCCGACGAACCTGCTGCACAGCGCAGGCTCGACGACCTCCACCGACAGGAGCGTCCCGATCGGAGCTCCGTCCTCGAGCGGATCGGTCTCCGGGAAGCGGATCGGAGCCCCGGTCACCGCCGAGACCTCGCGGGCGAGACCGATCAGCGACAGCGCATCGCCACGGTTGGGCTTGACGTCCACGTCCAGCACCACGTCGCCGTACAGGTCGACGAGGGGCACCCCGAGCGGCACGTCGCCGGGCAGGATGAGGATGCCATCGGCGTCGGCGGTCAGACGCAGCTCGTCACCCGAGCACAGCATGCCGTTGCTGACGACGCCCATCTTCTCGGTCCGCTCGATGCGTCGATCACCGGGCAGGACGGCGCCGGGCAGGGCGACCGGGATCCGTTGGCCCGGGGCGATGTTGGTGGCGCCGCAGACGATCTCGAGGGGCTCGCCGGAGCCGACGGTCACTGTTGTCAGCGACAGCCGATCTGCCCGCGGGTGACGCTCCACGGTCAGCAGCTCACCGATGACGACCGACTGCCAGTCGGCACCCCAGCGCTCGAGGTCCTTGACCTCCATCCCGAGCAGGGTCAGGCGTTCGGCGAGGCCCTCGACGGTAAGGTCGATGTCGACGTAGTCGCGCAGCCAGGAAAGCGGTACTCGCATCGTCCTGCGGGTCCTACCTGAACTGCTCTAGGAAGCGCAGGTCGTTGTCCATGTACAGCCGCAGGTCACCGACGCTGTGGCGCAGGTTCGCGATACGCTCGACGCCCATCCCGAAGGCGAACCCCTGGTAGCGCTCGGGATCGAGGCCGCCGTACTGGAGGACCACCGGGTGGACCATCCCGGCGCCAAGGATGGTCATCCAGCCGCTGCGCGAGCAGGCCGGGCAACCACGGCCGCCACACACCACGCACTCGACGTCGAAGGCCACCGACGGCTCGGTGAACGGGTAGTAGCCGGGCCGGAAGCGGGTGCGCCGATCATGGCCATACATCGCCTTGGCGAACTGGTCGAGGAGACCCTTGAGGTCGCCCATGGTGGTGCCCTCATCGACCATCAGGCCCTCGACCTGGAAGAACTCCGAGGCGTGGCTGGCATCGATGGCCTCGTACCGAAAGCAGCGACCGGGCAGGAGCGCGCGGATCGGCGGCTTCTCCTGGTGCATCACTCGGATCTGCCCCGGTGACGTGTGCGTCCGCAGCAGGTGCCCCTCGACATCCACGTAGAGGGTGTCCCACAGGTCGCGGGCCGGATGGTCGGGCGGGATGTTGAGCATCTGGAAGTTGCGGACGTCGTCCTCGATCTCGGGGCCCTCGTAGACCACGAACCCGAACTGGCCGAAGATGTTCGCGATCTCGGCGATCGTCTCGTTGATGGGGTGCAGCACCCCGCGCCGGATGGATCGGCCCGGGGTCGTCACGTCGATCGTCTCGGCGACGATGCGAGCATCCATCTCCGTGCTGCGCAGGGTCGCGGCGCGCTCGGCGATGGCCGACTCGATCGCACCTCGGACGACGTTGGCGACCGCCCCGACACGTGGCCGATCATCCGCGGGCAACGCACCGATGCCGCGCAGGACCAGGGTCAATCGGCCCTTCTTGCCGAGTACGTCGAGTTCGAGCGCCGCCAGCGAAGCGGCGTCGGCGGCGGCTTCGACCGCAGCGAGACTCTCGGCCTGGAGCGCCTCGAGGTCGCTGGTCAGCTGGGCTAGGTCCACCTTCCTGACCGGATCTGGTCAGGCGCCCTTGGCGAGCTCGGCGATGCGACCGAACGTCGCGCTGTCGCGGACCGCCAGGTCGGCCAGGATCTTGCGGTCGATCCGGACGTCGGCCTTGCGCAGACCGTGGATGAGCTGCCCGTAGGTCAGCCCGTTCTGGCGCGCCCCGGCGTTGATCCGGACGATCCACAGTTCACGCATCTGGCGCTTGCGCTGCTTGCGGTCGCGGGTCGCGTAGGCAAGTGCGTGGAGCAGCGCCTCGCGGGCCGGCTTGACCAGACGGGACTTGGTGCCCTTGCGGCCCTCGGCGTCGTTGAGGAGGCGCTTGTGGCGCTTGTGGGCGGTGACGCCCCGCTTGACTCGTGCCATGGGTGACGACGGCTCCTACAGGTACGGCAGCAGGCGTCGGACCTGCCGGGCGTGCTCGCCTCCGACCAGAGTCTTGCCGGCGTACCGGCGGGTGCGGCGGGAGGACTTGATCTCCAGGTGGTGGCCACGCCACGCGTTGACCCGGATGACCTTGCCGGAGCCGGTCACGCCGAGGCGCTTCTGCGCTGCCTTGTGGCTCTTGATCTTGGGCACGCTGGCCTCACTCTCCTGTCGGCACCGGCGTCGCCGGTGTGTTGTCGCCCGATGTCGCGACCGCTGCCGCCACCCCGGAGGTGGACGCCTTGCGGGTCGACGCGGGTCTGTTCGTTGTTGCGGCCGGTGCTGCCGGCTTGGTCGTCGAGGCTGCTGGTTTGGCGTCCGGTGCTGCTGGTTTGGCAGTCGGTGCCGCCGGCTTGGCAGCCGGTGCTGCTGGTTTGGCAGCCGGTGCTGCTGGTTTGGCAGTCGGTGCCGCCGGCTTGGCGACTCCTGCTGCCGGTCCTGCCGGTCGGACTGCCGGTTCGGCGGCCGGTGCTGTCGATTCGGCGGTCGGCGTCACCGTCGTGGGCGCCGCCGGCACTATGGACTCTGTTGCTTGCCCGGTCGGCGTCTCCGCCGTGGCATCTGCGGGCACCGCG
>CAYNGM010000091.1:0-1830 GCA_964396565.1 uncultured Anaerolineaceae bacterium
TATCATGCCGTCATGGAAGGACCCCGAAGACGCGGCACCGGTCGCCGCTCGACACCGGACGAGGGACCGGGCGCGGGCGCGTCCGGAGTCGGTGTCCCGGTCGGGCCGGGCCCGGTAACCCCCGAGGTAGACGCGCGTACCTTCCCGGATCGGTCGGCACGGCTGGCCGTCGATGGCGGTCGGGCGAGCGCGAAGTTCCGCGCTCTCCTCGATGAGGGAGGGCCGATCCTCGCCGACGGCGCCATGGGTACGGTGCTGTTCGCGGCCGGGCTCCAGTTCGGCGATCCGCCGGAGACCTGGAACCTCCAGCATCCGGACGTTGTCCGGCGCATCCAGCGCGGCTATCTCGAGGCGGGCTCGCGGATCGTGCTGACCAACACGTTCGGTGGCAATCGCCTCCGTCTCGGGCTGCACGGACTCCAGGACCGTGTGGACGAGCTGAATCGGACGGCGGCGATCCTCCTCCGAGCGGAAGTGACGGCCGCGGGGGGTAGCGCGCTGGTCGCCGGCGACATCGGCCCCAGTGGCGAGATCGTCGCGCCGCTGGGGACGCTCGAGTACGACGAGGCGGTCGATGTCTTTCGCGAACAGGCCGCATCACTGGTCGCCGGTGGCGCGGACGTCATCTGGATCGAGACGATGTCCGACCTAAACGAGATGAAGGCAGCGATCCAAGGGGTCCGCCAGGCATCACCCGGGATCGCCCTGATCGCAACGATGACCTTCGACACGCGTGGCCACACGATGATGGGCGTCTCGCCGGAGGAGGCGGTCACGCACCTCGCGGCGTGGGGCGCCGATGCGATCGGTGGCAACTGCGGTAACGGCCCCGATGAACTCATCCCGGTGATCGCCCGGATGGCTGCCGCCGCCCCCGATGCCGTGCTTGTCGCAAAATCGAACGCGGGCATGCCGGAGCTCGTCGACATGCAGGCCGTCTATCGGGCCAGCCCTGAACTCATGGCCGGTATGGCCATCGAGATGGCCGACGCCGGCGCCCGGGTCATCGGGGCATGCTGTGGCAGTACCCCTGATCACCTGCGGGCCATGGCCGAGGCGCTCGTCGCCGCGCGCGCCTGACCGCGACGCCGCCTGACCGCGACGCCCCCTGACCACGACGCCGGCTGACCGCAGGAGCGGCCGACCGCAGGAGCGGCTGACCACGCGAAACACCGGGACGGTACTTCCGTAGGGTCGCCATCCGCTCTCGTGGTCCCTAGCCTGCACAGGCCATGCCGATACCGCCTTTCCGGGGGGTCAGGTCCGCACGGGTGCGCGCCACGCTGCGTCGTGCCGTACGCGTCGGTGTGACATCGGCCGCGATCGTGCTGCTCGGGGCGTGCAGTTCTCCGCCGCCCAGCGTCGCTCCGACCGTGGCCGCCACCCCGATCATCACCCCGAACCCGCATCTCACCGACCCGACGACGGCAAGCGCCGTCTATCGCGGCCTTGGCGCCCAGGGTCTGCGCATCACCGCGAACAACGCGGTCGCGGGCGACGGCAAGTTCGTCGAGCGGATCAACGCCACGTACATGGGCTGGCCGCTCAACATCACCGAGTACTCGAACGCCAGGGCCCTGGACAAGGCAACGTCGTGGGATGTCGGTGATCCGCCGGGTCGGGGCGAGGTCCCGATCGCGTTCGCGGCCGCCAATGTCCTCGTGACCTGGGGGCCCCAGACGGGCGCGAGACCCCAGCCACCAGATCCGGCACAGGCCAAGGGCCTGAGGTGGGAGCTGCACAGCGCACCGGACCTGCCCGACACCCTGATCGGCGACGCGCAGCGCTTGCAGCAGGTGCTCGGCAATCTGCTCAGCAACGCCATCAAGT
>CAYNGM010000091.1:1840-7930 GCA_964396565.1 uncultured Anaerolineaceae bacterium
CGATCGGCTCCTCTCGCCGATGCGAGCCAGGAGTGTCGTTCCGATCAGCGCACCGGGCGTCGTCCTGGGGCCCGTCGTCGATGCCAGCGGATCGCCGGATGCCACGACCGCCGATGGCCGGGAGTCGCCGAAGCCCTGAGGTCGTAACCTGCACCCGACACGGGTCCGCGACCGATGCGGCCCGACGCTGTCGCCCCAGGATGCGACCCCGACGGTGGAGGCATGGATGACGTCTGACGGAAAGAGCCGCGCGCGCTCGACCTCGACCCGCGAGGGAGACGACGTCTCGGATCTCGACAAGCGGATCATCGAGCACCTCCAGGCGGATGGTCGCCGCCCGTTCACCCGCATCGCAAGCGAGTTGGGGGTATCGGAGGCGGCCGTGCGGGCACGCACGAACCGGCTCATCGAGCGCGGCATCCTGCAGGTCGTCGGCGTCACGGACCCGCTCAAGCTCGGCTTCCACCAGATGGCCATGATCGGCATCCGCTGCGAGAGCGACCAGCTCGTGGCGGTCGCCGAGGAGGTCGCCGAGATGCCAGAAGTCGACTACGTGGTCATCACCGCCGGCACCTACGACCTTCTTGTCGAGACCGTCTGCGAGGACAACGAGGCCCTCCTGCGCTTCCTGACCCAGAAGCTCCGCGCCATCGAAGGCGTGCGCGAGACGGAGACGTTCGTGTACCTGCGGATGGTCAAGCAGACCTATCAGTGGGGTACTCGCTAGGGATCTGGACGGAGGGCTCTCGACGGAGCCGGTCCAGCCTCTACCATGATGGGGTGCCAGCCCAACTAGCCCCGTCGCTGATCATCGTCGCGATCATCGCGAACCTGGTGATCACGGCCGTCCTGCTCATCTGGGCAGCCGGTCGGCGGCGTGGGCCGGCGGCGGGCGACGCATTCGACGCGCCGGCGGACCGTGCGGTGGCCGCCGCGGCGATGATCGGTGGTCTTGACGGAACGATCGCCGATGACGGCGTCCCCGTGGGGGCATACGACCGGGTCGTGCGCATCGTCGCCTGGACGTTCATCGCCGCGACCACGACCATCGTGCTGGTCAGCGGTCTATGGCCGGAGACGCAGACCGCGATCCTCGTCCTGATGCTGGCTGCCGCGATCTTCGCGCTCGTGGTCCACGACCTGATCCCGGACCGCTTCCTGGGCTCGGTCAAGTTCGCCCTGGAGGGGTCGGTCGCGATAACGGTCGCGACCATGCTGGTCGCCCTAACCGGTGGAGCGACCAGCCCGTTCTTCTTCACCTTCCCGCTCATCGTCGGCGGTGCGGCCCTCGTGGTAACGCCACCGGTGACCATCGCTCTCGCGGCCATCTCGACACTCGCCTACCTGCTGGCGGTGGCCCTCGGATCGCCGGGCGCTGTCGCCTCGGCGGCGACCGTGGCCATCGTCGGCATCGACCTGACGGCGATGATCCTGCTCGCCTACGCTGCCATGGTCATCGCTCGCGAGCAGCGACGTTCGCGTGATGCCGCCATCCACCTCTCGACCATCGACCCCCTCACCGGGTTGTTCAATCGCGGCTTCTTCTTCGCGGCGCTCGAGCGCGAGATCGCGCGCAGCGCCAGGTCCGGGCGCGGGTTCTGCCTGGTCATGATGGACCTCGACGAGTTGAAGGCGATCAACGACCGCGCCGGGCACTTCCACGGTGACCGCGTCCTGAGCGCGGTCGGTACGACCATCGCAGCGGGCGTCCGGCGGATCGACATCGCAGCGCGCTACGGTGGAGACGAGTTCGTCGCGATCCTCCCCGAGACCGACCCGACCGGAGCGTTCATCCTGGCCGAGAAGATCCGCCTCGGGGTCCAGGACCTGGCGCTCGACCTGCCGGGCGCCGCGCCGCGACCGTCGCTCTCGATCGGGGTGGTGGCCTACCCGTACGACGGCGAGACGGCCGATGCCCTGATGATCAGCGCCGACGGTGCGATGTACGCCTCCAAGCGGGCAGGCAGGAACCGGGTCACCGGCGTACCCCCTGGACCTTCCAGGACGGCCGAGCCAAGGGCTCTCGAGCGGGTCTCGGTGTAGCATCCGCGCGTGGTCGACGCGACACCGGCGACCGTCCGGGCGCCGATCGTCCGGACCAGCGCGCCATCGAACCCTCTCGCCCGTGCCGGCCGCTGGTTGTGGCGGCTGTTCACCTCCGTGGACTTCGCCGTCGTCCTGATCATCGGGCTGGCGCTCATGGCGCTGGTCGGGATGACCCTGGAGCAACTGCCGACGGCCGCCTTCCGCTCGGCGAGCGACCACGCGGCGGCGATGGATGTCATCCATGCGCGCTACGACGCGACCTTCGGGCCGGGCGTCGTGGACGCGTTGGAACGTCTCGGCGCGTTCGCGGTCTTCCGCTCCCCGTGGTTCAGCCTCGGCCTGCTGGTGCTGGTCATCGCCATCATCGTGTGCACGCTGGATCGAACTCCGCGGTTGTGGCGGGGCGTCGCCGATGTCCGCGTCGTCCAGCCCGAGCCGTTCTTCGATCCCCGACTGCCCGATCGGGCGGTCATGGACGGGGTGGCGGTCGAGGACCTGCGGAAGGTCGTTCGCTCGCGCGGCTTCCGCGTCCGTGAGTCGACGACGGAGAGCGGCACGGCCTACATCTACGGGGATCGCCACCAGTACACCAAGCTCGCCACGCTGCTCACCCACCTCGGGCTGATCCTGTTCCTGGTGGCGGCCGCGGTGACTGCGAGGTTCGGCGATGAGCAGGGTCTGGTCGTCGCCGAGGGCCAGTCACTGACGGTCGGACCCATCGGGACGCCCGGTCTGCTGCTGGTCAAGAACTACGACTTCGAGGCGCCGGGCTTCGAGACGGGGATGCCGTCCGACTTCACGACCGATCTTGGTGTCTTTCGCGACGGACGGGAGATAGCGCGCAAGACGATCCGGGTCAACGACCCGCTGTCGGTCGGCGGCTACACGTTCCACCAGAACGGGTTCGGCGCGGCTCCCGTCCTGCTCGTGACCGACGCGGCCGGCCGACCGCTGTGGGATGGCCCGGTGCCGCTCACCGATTCGGCGGCTGATTCACCCTACGGCATCCTGTCCGTGCCCGGTCGCGACCTGGGCCTGCAACTCCTCCTGCAGCGCGATCCATCGGGTGTCGGCGTAGTCCTCGTCCTGCCGTACCGCGTGGTCGGGACGGACGCCGATGGGCAGCCGATACCGCAGAACTTCGCGCCGGTCACGCTCCGCCGCGGTGACACCAAGGTCTCCGACGAGCTCGGCATCGGGATCACCCTGACCGATTTCGGCGAGTACACGCTGCTCATCGCCAAGGCCGACCCGGGGCAGGGGCTCGTGTGGCTCGCCTTCGGTCTGCTCATCGCCGGTCTCGCCATCACCTTCTACCTGCCACGCCGGCGGGTCTGGGCGCGCCGCTCCCCGGATGGGCGGCTCGGGCTCGTCTGGCGCTCGGATCGCTACGTTGACGTGGAGCGCGAGTTCGGGCGTCTCCTCGATGACCTCGTGGCGGTGCGCCGGACCGGCTAGTCTCGGGTGACCATGGCGTCCCTTCACGACCTGCATCGATCGCTCTTCCCGGGAGCGCGTGTGGTCGGGGCGGCGGGGCTCACCGCTGAACGTGCCCAACGCGACGTGCAGTGGGTCCGCGTGCTGCGGCCGCGCGTCCCCGCGTTCGAGGGGCTGGAGCGTGGCGACCTTGCGATCATCCATGGGCCCGCTCTGGCTGTGGTCGCCCCTGAGCCGTCGGGGATAACGGGTCTCGCGGCGGCGCTTGCCGGAGCCGCCGTACCTGGCGTGCTCCTCGTGGAGGGGGACGTGGGCGACGAGGCTCTCACGGCCCTCGGCGATGCCGCGTCGGCAGCCGGCACCACCGTCCTCGCCCTGGGGCGCGTCGACCCGGTCGCGCTTGAGCGGAGCATCATCGGGTTCCTGGTCAACCGTCGCGCCGAGATCGATCGACGAGCGGCGGAACTCGAGGCGCAGCTCGCCAGGCTCGCCCTGGCCGGTGGCAGCCTCGAGATGCAGGCGGCCGCCATCGGTGCCTCCCTTGGCCGCGCCGTGGTCATCGAGGGTCGCCGAGGAGACGCGCTGGCGATCCATGCGCCGGCCGATGTCAGCGAGGCTGGGGTCGCGGTCGCTCGCTACCTGGCCAGGCCGTCGGTTGCCGTCGCGCTCAGGGTGGAGATCCCGGCCCCGGCAGGGGAGGTGGAGTCGGGTGGCCACCTGGTCCTTCTGGGCGACGACCCGCCGGACGGCATGGAGCGGCTGATCGCGTCACGGATGGCCGGACTTCTCGCGCTCGAGCTCGCCCGCGAGACGGCCATCCGCGAGGCTCGTGCTCCGGTCGGACGATCCGATGCACTGCCCGCGGACGGACCGCCGTGGGTCGTGCTGCTTGCATATCAGGGCGAGCTGCGCGGGCCTGACGACCTGCTGGCCCGGGATACGGTCCGCCGCGAGCTCGGCCGGTTGTGGCCACGGCGACGGCTTGTCCTGCGGGGCTCGTCCGAATCGCTTGAGATCCGCTGCGTCGCGGCGCTGACGTCCGACGATCCGGCAGGTCTTGTGACCGCGGGACGCCTCGCCGCCTTCCTTGGGCGCAGTGTCGCGGTGTCGCGACCGTTCAGCGATCCTGGTGCACGGCCCGCCGCCGAGGCGTCTGCCCGAGCGACGCTCGAGGCGGCCGCCGGATCGGTCGGCACAGGATCGGTCGGCACAGGGTCGGTCGGCACAGGGTCGGTCGGCACAGGGTCGGAAGCACCCCCCCCAGCCGTGCTGCGGGCGGCCCGACTACCCGCGTACCAGCTCCTCCGCAACGTCCAGAGCCTGCCTGATGGGCCGCGTTTGGCGCGCGAGCTGCTCGCCCCGATCCTGACCGGCTCGGAGGCCCGTCGGCGCGCTCGTCTGGAGACGCTCGCCGCGGTCGTCGGGTCTGCGAGCATCGGGGACGCCGCCGCACGACTCGGGGTGCATCGCAACACCGTCGCCTACCGCATCAGCCGACTCGAGGAACTGGCCGACTGGGACCTGTCCGACCCGGACCTGCGGTTCACCCTGGAGCTCGCCATCAGACTTGTGCATGATTCACTAATCTGAACCAGTCGGGCGGTACTGATTCGCAACCCATTCTCCTGTTACCGTGCGGGTTGCATAAGTCTGACCGCTGGAAACGCAGCGAACCCCAACCGGATGACAGGAGACCGATGACCGCCCGAACGTCCGCCATCGCCAGCATCGCCGACCATCGGCTCGCCTCCAACGGGGATTACCAGAACCAGGCCGGGGCGGACATCTACGGCCAGTACGTCTTCCATGAGGATGCCCAGCGCCAGTACCTGGCCAAGCCGATCTTCCGCAAGCTGCGCCAGACCATCGATGGCCACGAACCGTTCGATCCGGCCATCGTCGATGCGGTCGCGCACGGCGTGAAGGAGTGGGCGATGGCCCACGGCGCGACCCACTTCACGCACTGGTTCGTGCCGATGACCGGCTCGACCGCGGAGAAGCATGACTCGTTCCTGACCCCGACCGGGGACGGCCGGACCATCGCCGAGTTCTCCGGGAAGAACCTGCTACAGGGCGAGCCCGATGCGAGCTCGTTCCCGTCGGGTGGTATCCGGGCGACATTCGAGGCGCGTGGCTACACCGCCTGGGACGTGACCAGCCCGATCTTCCTCCAGGTCGAGGCCAACGGCGTCACCCTGACCATCCCGACGGCCTATGTGTCGTTCACCGGCGAGGCCCTCGACCACAAGATCCCGCTGCTCCGCTCGCAGGAGGCACTCGGCAAGCAGGCGCTCCGGATCCTGCGCTGGTTCGGCAACGATTCAGCGAAGCGGGTCTGGACCAACATCGGGCCGGAGCAGGAGTACTTCCTCGTCGACAGGCGGCTGGCCGAGCAGCGCCCGGACCTGATCCTCACCGGGCGGACCCTGTTCGGGGCGCCGTCACCCAAGGGCCAGGAGCTGGAGGATCAGTACTTCGGCCCGATCCGTGAGCGCATCCTGGCGTTCATGATGGACCTCGATCGCGAATTGTGGCGGCTCGGCATCCCCGCACGGACCCGTCACAACGAGGTCGCCCCGGGGCAGTTCGAGATGGCCCCGGTGCATG
>CAYNGM010000092.1:0-7594 GCA_964396565.1 uncultured Anaerolineaceae bacterium
CGCTGGCGACGTCTCGCATCCGCGATCTTGGCGACGATCTCGTCCGGTGTGCCGCTCACACCGGCAACGGTCGCGGCGGCGCCCGCGCCGCCTCCGGTCCCGAACTGCGCCATCACACCCTCCGGATGCGACAAGGCCGCGTCTTGCGACGCGGCCTTGTCAGTGCTGGCTGGCTAGCTACCGGCCTTCGTAGTCAGGTCGGTCCCGAACCATTTCTCGGAGAAGCCCTTGAGGGTCCCGTCTGCTCGCATCTCCGCGAGGATCGCGTTGACGCGGGTGACCATGTCGCTCGGGTCAGGCCCGGCCTTGTCGAAGGCCGCCGCGAGCGGCTCGTAGAACACGGGGTCGCCGACCTTCACGAGCGGCAGGCCGTCCTTGAGGGCCGCATCGACGGTCGTCGACGAGCTGAGCCAGCCCTCGAAGTCCTTGCGCCCGGCCTTCCATGCCTCGGCACACAGGCGGTCGGTCGAGAGCGTCGTCGCCTTGGCGCCGGCGGGCGGCGTCGTGGACGGTGACTCCGTGCCGAAGTCGAGCTCGCCGTTGAGCCAATCGAGATAGGTCGTGGCCTCGCCGACGCAGATGGTCTTGCCGGCCAGGCCGTCGAGCGTGGTGATCCCGGACGCGACGCTGGCGGTCATCTGGGCCGGCGTGTAGTAGTAGGGATCGGTGAAGTCGAGCACCTTCTGGCGCTTGCTGGTGATGGTCATCGAGCCGACGCTGAAGTCCCAGCGGCCGCCCCAGCTACCGGCGGTCAGTGCGTCCCAGGTCGGGGTCTCGAACTTGATCTCCACGCCGAGGCGCTTGGCGATCTCGGTGCCGACATCGATGTCGAAGCCCTCGTAGGTTCCGTCGGGCTTGACCGCGGACTGCGGCGGATACTGTGGGTCGGTCGACATCACGATGGTGCCGGCCTTCAGGACCTTGTCGAGCAGACCGCCCGCGATCGGTGAGGCCGGGGCCTCACTGGCGGGGGCGCTCGGAGCGGTCGAGCCGGCTGCCGTTGGGGCGACCGACGGGGCGACCGATGCGGGGGCGGACGGCGACGCCGTTCCGCCCGACGAGCAGGCTGCCGCGACGATCGCGACGCCTGCCAGCAGGGACAATCGTCCACGAACTGACATGCAGGAGCTCCTCCTTCATCCGAGGCGCTCGATGCGCGAGGCCTCGACGCGGGCATTATGCCCCGCTCACGCCATCCGTCACGCGCATATTCGACATGTGGGACGTTCCGGATCTCTCAACGTCGCTCCCCACCTGCCCGCTTGCCCTGGTGGGTCCGCCCCCTTCAGTCCTTGATCCGCCCTCGCTCGACGAACCGGCCGACGCCCCGGCGGCCGGCGAAGATGCCGTCACGGACCACCTCGTGGCCGCGGACCAGCGTGGTGCGAACCTCCCCGACGACGTCGAGGCCCTCGTACGGTGTGTAGTCGCTGGTGTGGTGGAGGTCTCGCGCCCGGATCGTGTGCGGGAGCGTCGGATCGAACAGCACGATGTCCGCGTCCTTGCCGATCGTCAGCTCACCCTTGGAGGCGAGACCGAAGCGGCGCGCCGGCGTGGTGGCGATGAGGTCCACCATCCGCTCCAGGGTGATCCGGCCCGTGACGACTCCCTCGCTGTAGAGGACCGTCAGCAGGGTCTCGATGCCCGGCGCACCGTTGCTGATCCGGTCGAAGGGCATGCCCGTACCGGCTTGCGCCTTCTCCGTGTCGAGTCGGTCGGGGACGTGGTCGGTCGTGACGAGGTCGAGGGTGCCGTCGGCGAGGCCGGCCCACAGGGCATCGCGGTCCATCGCCGTGCGCAGGGGCGGGGAGATGACGAAGCCCGCGCAGCGCACCGGGTCGGTTTCGTCGTAGGCCGACTCGGTCAGGACGAGGTAGTGCGGGCAGGTTTCGGCGGTCACGTCCACGCCAGCAGCCTTGCCACGACGGACGGCATCGAGCGCGGCTGCCGACGAGAGGTGGACGATGTGCATCGGGGCACCGGAGGCCCGTGCAAAGGCGATCGCCCGCTCCGTGGCGACTGCTTCGACGTAGGCCGGTCGTGTAGCAGCATGGTAACGCGGTAGCGTGTTACCACGATGAAGCGCAAGCGCGACGCCGGCGTCGAGCAGTACGGGATCCTCGCAATGGACGGCGAGCATCCCGCCGCGCTCGCCCATGACCCGCATCACCTCGAAGAGCGTCGGATCTGCAAGTCGGAAGTCGAAGACCATGAACGCCTTGGACGTCGCGACCCCCGCATCGATCGTCGCCGGCAGTTCGGACAGCGGATCATCGGCTCGACCCGAGATGGCGAGCGCAAGTCCGTAGTCGATCGCGCTGTCGTTCGAGGTCGCAGCGACCCATTCGCCCAGCCCTGTCAGCAACGACCGTTCGGCAGCGGCGGACGAGCCGGTCCCCGGGTTGTTGAACGACAGGAACGTGGTCGTGCCGCCGAAGGCAGCCGCGACTGAATCCAGGAAGAACCGATCGGGGGCTCCGTCTACGGCGACCCGCGTGTGCGTATGCACGTCTACCGCGCCAGGCAGGACCAACATCCCGGTCGCATCGAGGACCCGGTCCGCCGCCGCCGCCGGACCCGCAAGATCCGGCTCAATCGCCTCGATGACGCCGCCGCTGATCGCGACGTCAGCCTGCCGCGAGCCGCCGGCGGTGACGACCGTGCCGCCATGGATGACGAGGTCCGTCACGTGACGACGGCGATCATGCGACGACGGCGATCATGCGACTACGTTCGTCACGTGACGAAATTGATCAAGCGTCGAGCTCGATGATCCGTATCGGCTGCGCGCCGTCCCAGAGCGTGCGCCGGCCCATCTCGCGCAGGCGGTCCAGCCAACCGTCATCGGGGATGATCGAAGCGAAGTGATTGGCGGCGAGTTGACCCACCTTCGATGACGTCGTGCACGCACCGTACGGGAAGAAGATCTCGCACTCGCTGATGCCGCCGGGGTACATCGCCAGCATCCCTGGCGCCGGATGCGAGGTGTGGTTCTCGTAGTCGATCCCTGGCCGAAATTCGCCGTACGGGATCCAGACCGACTCGCCCGACCAGCGACAGTGGATCACCTTCGACTCGATCGGCAGCATCCGCCTGATCGCCTCGATGGTCGCGGGTGCCGCCGGCTCCCAGCGGGCGCTAAAGTGCAGGTCACCGACATCGATCCGCAACGTTCCCATGGCGTGGAGGATAGCCCGTGACCACAGGCGGCGAACACCCCCGCCAGACCATCAGCACACACGTCCTCGATACAGAGCGCGGTGTGCCGGCCGTGGGCGTCCGAGTCACCCTCTACCGGCTCGACGTCGGATCGGGCGGCCCCATCCGGATGACCCAGGCACTCACCGACGGCGACGGGCGGGTGCGCGACCTCCTGGAACGGCCGCTCCTCGCCGGGGAGTATCGCCTGGAGTTCGACACGGCCCACGAGGACGGCTCGTTCTTCACGCGCCTGTCGGTGGACCTGCGCATCACCGACACCGAGCGCAGCTACCACGTGCCGCTGCTGCTCGCTCCGTACTCGATGACGACCTACCGCGGCAGCTGACTCCATCCACGGATGTGACCCTGAGTGCCGAACGCGCTGTCCCGAGCCCGGTCGCCCGCGCGCCTCAGTCGATCGTCAGGAACCCGTCGATGTCGACCCGGGAGTGGCCGGGCGTGCCGGCGACCACGAGACGGAGCGTGTGCTCACCCGCGGTTGGCCAGGACGTGGCATAGACGACGACGCGCGAAAGCGACTTCGAGCGATACAGGCTGACGGTCGCGCGATAGAGGCCGTCGATATAGATCTTGACGTCGCCACGCGACGCGCTCTTGGGGGCGACCAGGCCGATGGCCCGGCCGCGGAACGTGAAGGTCATCGACGACCCGCTCCTGGTGGCCATGTGGGTCGAGCCATTGGTCGCGCCGGATGTGGACCTCGTCGACCAGCCGGTCCCGTACTTCGCCTGCTTCGTGCTGTCGGCATGCAGGCGCGGGGTGATGGCGATCGAGTCGCTGGGGCCGCCGACGTTGCCGACACCATCGGTCGCCCGGAGTCGGAACCTGTACGCCTGGTAGAGGCGCAGGTTCGTCTTCGTATAGATCGACTTGCCCGTCACGGCGACATCGGTCCAGCCCTCGGGACCCTGCCGACGCAGCCCGTAGCCGACGACTCCCGAGAGGGCATCGGCCGCGCTCGGCCAGCGGACGTAGGTCGTCACGGTCCCCGATCCGAGCACGGTGCCGGCCCCGTAGCCGAACCGGTCCGGGGCACGCACGACCGGAGGCTCGATGTCGATCGAACGCAGCGCGTTGACCATCCGACCCGACGCCGTCTTGCCGGTCAGGGCGGCCAGCGGGCGACCGGCCGCGAGCAGGCGAGCGCGCATGGCGACCGGGTCATCGAGCAGGGAGGCCTGGCGGCTCCCGACCAGCGCCGCGACACCGGCGACATGCGGGGCGGCCATGGATGTTCCCGCGGACCACGCGTAGCACGGTGAAGGACAGCCGCTGCTCGCCGGATGGGTGCTCAGGATGTTCGTTCCGGGCGCGCCGATGTCCACGCTCGTAGCCCCGTAGTTCGAGAACGAGGCGAGGTGCCCGGTCTGATCCACGGCTGCCACCGAGATGACATTGGGCGCTGTCGACGACGCAGGGTAGAAGCGGGTCAGCGCCGAAGCGTCAAGGTTCGAGCCGCTGTTCCCGGCGGCGGCCACGAAGAGCGCATCCGAATCGATGATGGCGGAGTCCAGCACCGAGCTCGGCTCCGGCCCGCCCCACGACGCGTTGATGATGCGGACCCCGAACGACGCGGCGTAGTCGATGGCCTCGACGGCCTGGGCGTCGCTGCCGCACGCAAAGCCTTCGTCGATGAACTTGAGACCCATGATCCTGACGCCGGGCGCGACCCCGACCGTGCCGATGCCATCGAGCGAGGCGGCGATGGTTCCCGCGACATGGGTACCGTGGCCGTCCTGCCCGCTGTCATGGACGGTCGCGTCGTCGTTGCAGAAGTCCCAGCCGTGCACGTCATCGACATACCCGTTGTGGTCGTCGTCGATGCCGTTGGTCGCCTTGGCGCCGGCTTCACCAGGATTGATCCACGCCCTCGACGCGAGATCCGGATGGCTGAAGTCGACTCCATCGTCGATCACCGCGACGACGACATTCGGGTCGCCGATACCCGAAGCGAGGGCCTGAAGACCGTCGATGTCCACGTCGGCGACGCCGGCCAGCGGCTTCGAGCCGCTGATGAACTGGCCGGTGTTGTGGAGGCCCCACTCCTGGGCGAACGATGGCTCCTTCGCCGGGTCCAGTGCAGACGCGGGGTCCACTGCAAGCTCGCGGCGCTGGTTCGGGGCGACGGCTTCGACGCGCGGATCGGCTGCAAGCTCGCGTCGGACAGTGGCGGTCGAGCGCCCGCGTGCCGTGACCACCTGGAGCTGGCCGTCGGGCGGGGTATGGCGGGGAGTCAAGGCCTGGCTCGTCGCGACTTCCTCGCGTCCGCGGGCCGTGGTGGACGGTCGGTAGCGGATGAGGATCTGATCATCGACGGGGTCGCCCTCGGGTGGCTGGGAGGCGCGCTCGCGCCCGAGCCTCGGGTAGTCCACGGTCGGCGTCGTGCTGGTGGCGTCGGATACGTGGCGGGTGTCGGGTTCGGCGGCTCGGGCGGTGCCGGTCGGTGTGAACGGTGCGATGGCGGCAAGGAGCGCGGTCGCCACGACCGCGACGATCGACGCGCGGGGAAGCCTCGCGCGGACGGCCGGCATAGGGTTCAAGAAGCCTGTCGGGCGGCGGCGACCAGGCTCATCGTCCATCACGGGCGAATGCTACGACCGAACCCCGAAACGTCGTGACAACCTAGATGTCACGGGTGGGTCCTAGTGTCGCGGTCATGGAAGCCGCCGTCATCCCGCTCCACGGCTCGGTACGCCTCGAGGGCGACCGGATCGTCATCGATCGACTGACTCTCACGGACCCCACCCTCGCCGCGTTCCTGGGGGAGCGCGCGGCGGGGGATCGGGGGCCGCTCGTCGAGCGCGCACTGCGCATCGGTCTGATCGCCCTCCAGGACGCCGGCGTGACCGTCAACGTCGATGCCGTCCGAACGGAGTTCGAGCGGATGGTCCGCCAGGCGGAGCAGGTCAACGAGCGCGCGGCGCAGACCCTGGAGCAGACGCTCCGGACCAACTTCGCGGACGATGACGGTCGACTTCCGCGGACCCTGGAACGCTTCCTGGGCGACCGCGGCGCGCTGCGTTCGATGGTCGACGAGCTGTTCGACGAGACCAGGCGCGACTCGGCGATCGGGCGCATCGGCGGGATGCTGGAGCGCTACTTCGATGGCGACGCGTCAAAGCTCGCCCACCTGCTTGACCCGACCCGGCTGAACTCGCCGATGCACCAGTTCCGGCTGGAGATCGCGGCCGGGTTCAAGGGCCTCGAAGAGCGGCTGGTAGCGATCGAGGCAGCGGCTGCCGCACGTGGTGCCGAGCGCGCCCGATCGGCCGCCAAGGGCGCCGACTTCGAGGACCTTCTCGCCTCGATGCTCGGCGATATCGCGCGCGGTGCCGGGGATCTCCTCGATCGGACGGGCCTCGAGGCCGGCGCCGTGCTGAAGTCCAAGAAGGGTGATTTCGTGCTGACCGTTGACGCGCGGGCCGCGCGCGGGCACGACCTGCGGGTCGTCATCGAGGCCAAGGATCGGCCGATGTCGATGCGTGCCATCCGCGACGAACTGCGCGAGGCTCGTGAGAACCGTGGCGCAACCGTGGCGCTGGCCGTCTTCACGCCGGCTCACGCACCGACCGGGGTGGCGCCGTTCGCTCTCCTCGGTGAGGACGTCTACTGCGTGATCGACCCGGAGTCGCCCGAGCCGGCGAACCTGGAGGCCGCTGTCCGTCTTGCCCGCCTGCTTGCCCTGGCGTCGCTCGCGGAGCGCGAGGTCGAGGTGGACGCAGTGGCGATCGGTTCGGCACTGACCGCTATCCGCGAGCAACTCGAGGTGGTGCGTCAGCTCAAGTCGCAGCTGACCTCGATCTCGAACGCCACCAAGGCTGTCTGGTCCGGCCTCGACACGATGCGCTCCAACATCCTGGCCCGTGTCACCGAGGCCGAGTCGGAGATCCGCGCCGCCACGGACTGACGACCCCGCCACGCCCCGCCGACCCGCCACTCCCCGCCGACCCGCCACTCCCCGCCGACCCGCCACGCCCGGGCAACCGGCACTCCCCGCCGACCTCGCCGCGCCCGGGCGACCGCCACTCCCCGCGGCTCCGCCACGCCCGGGCTACCGGCACTCCCCGCGGCCCCGCCACACCCCGCGACCCCGCCACGCCCGGGCAACCGGCACTCCCGCGGCGACGCGTTCCCCGGGTGGTACAACTCCGTGAGTCTCGCCACCGTCGGTGAGATCCCCGCCCGCACATCACGCCCGCAGTGTTGCCGCGCGGTGCTCCAACCCGCACATCACGCCCGCAGGTTCCGTCTTAGTCACCTGAGATTGATTTGCACGGTCGGTGCGCGACGAAGTTGCGGGATAGTCACTCGTGACTGAGGCGGAACGTTCCAGGCCGCGAATCGGCGGATCCAGACAGGATCCGACCCAAAC
>CAYNGM010000092.1:7604-7889 GCA_964396565.1 uncultured Anaerolineaceae bacterium
AGATGTTCGTGACGAGTCTCACATGACTGTGGCGGAACTTGTGCCGACCACTCGGGCATCACTGGTCGAGGAGCCCTATCGGGAGCTGGACGGGGCGCCGGGCCCGATGATCGACGAATTACTGAGGTCGGACGGACTGCTGACGGTCGACGGACTGACGGTCGACGAACTACTGAGGTTGGACGAACTGCTGACGATCCACGAACTACTGAGGTTGGACGAACTGCTGACGATCCACGAACTACTGAGGTCGGACGAACTGCTGACGATCGGACGAACTGCTGA
>CAYNGM010000093.1:0-7880 GCA_964396565.1 uncultured Anaerolineaceae bacterium
AGCTTCCGATAGGCCCCACCGGCCCCTGCCGGCAGCGGCCCGCGGACGCCCCTGATCATCAGCTCGTCCGGCTCCATGGCCGTCTGGAACGAGCCCTCGAAGAACCCGTCAGCTGCCACGGTCCGTTCCCCCTGGGTGGAGCGCAGGACGAACGAGTAGTCGAGCGCGAGAGCGAGGGCCGGCAGGTCAGAGGCAGGATCGGCGTGGCTGAGCGCCCCACCGACCGTTCCGCGATTGCGGACCTGCACATCGCCGATGCCCTCGATACATTCGCGGGAGATGCCCGGGACCGTCCCCTCGAGCAGCTCCGCGTATGTGACAAGGGCCCCGACCTCGTAGCCGCCGTCGGCGGTCGGGCCGTGCTCGCGCAGTTCTGACAGCCGCCCGATATCGATCAGGCGGGTCGGGCTGGCCAGCCGCAACTTCATCAGCGGAAGCAGGCTCTGGCCACCGGCGATGACCTTGGCCTCCCCCTCGGCGAGTGCCGCGAGAGCGTCCTGGACCGAGGTGGCCCGCTGGTAGGAGAACTGTGCCGGGATCACGCCTGGCCTCCCTTCGCCGCCTGCATCGCGGCCCAGACCTTGCGGGATGTGAAGGGCATATCGAGGTGACGAATGCCGAGCGGCGCCAGAGCATCATTGACGGCGTTGGCGACGGCCGCGGTCGATGCGATCGCGCCGGCCTCACCGACCCCCTTGACACCGATCGGATTGACCGGCGACGGGGTGACGGTCTCGTCGAGCTCGAACGTCGGGAAGCGCGAGGCGCGCGGCAGCGCGTAGTCGAGCATCGAGCCCGACAGGAGCTGGCCCTCGTCGCTGTAGACGGCCTCCTCCCAGAGCGCCTGGCCGACGCCCTGGGCGATCCCGCCGTGGAGCTGGCCGTCCACGATCAGCGGGTTGATCTTCTTGCCGACATCATCGACGGCGAGGTAGCGGACGAGATCGACCTCACCGGTCTCCTCGTCCACCTCGACCACCGCGATGTGCGTACCGAACGGCCAGGTGCAGTTCGGCGTGTCGTGGTAGGCCGTCTCGTCGAGGTACGGCTCCATGCCCTCCGGGGTGTCGAACGCGAGATCGAGTGAGAAGGCGATCTCCTGGATGGTCTTCTTGCGGTCGGGGCTGCCCTTGACCCGGTACTCAGCCCCGACCACCTCGATATCCTCGGGAGAAGCCTCGAGCAGGTGCGCGGCATAGCGCGCGGCCTTGGCCTTGACCTTGCCGGCTGCCTTGATCGCGGCGGTCATCCCGACCGAACTGGTCCGCGACCCGTACGATCCGTAGCCGAACGGGGTGCCCTGCGTATCCGAGTGCTGGACGATCACGTCCTCCATCGGCACGCCGAGCTCGGTCGCGACGACCTGGGCGTAGGTGGTCTCGTGGCCCTGGCCCTGGGGCTGGGTGCCCATCGTGACCACCACCTTGCCGGTCAGGTGGACCTTGATGTTGGACGACTCCCACATCGCGGCGCCCCAGCCCTCGCCGACCGCGCCGATCCACTTGGAAGGAGCGACACCGCAGACCTCGATGTAGGTCGACAGACCCAGGCCGAGGAGCTTGCCGCGCGTCCTGGCCTCGGCCTTCTTCGACGCGAGGTCCTTGTAGCCCACGGCGGTCAGCGCCTTGTCCATGGCCGGCTCGTAGTTCCCCGAGTCGATGTAGATCTTGGCGCCGCCGCTGGCGGTGCCCAGACCGGACGGGTTCTCGTAGGGGAACTGATCTGGCGCGATGAAGTTGCGACGGCGGACCTCGGCGCGATCCATCCCGATCTCCGCCGCGAACAGGTCCATCGCCCGCTCGATTACGTAGGTCGCCTCCGGACGACCGGCGCCGCGATAGGCATCCACGAACGTGGTGTTCGTGTAGACCCCGGTCACCTCCGCATAGACGTTGGGGATCTTGTAGCAGCCCGACAGGACACGGGCATAGAGCGTGGTCGGGATGCCTGGACCGATGGTCGAGAGACGCCCGCCGAGGTTGGCCAGCGTCCTGACCTTGAGGCCGGTGACCGTGCCGTCGCGCTTGCCGGCGATCTCCAGGTAGGTGATGTGATCACGGCCGTGGATCGTGCTCTGGTAGTTCTCGCGACGACCCTCGACCCATTTGACCGGTCGGCCACCGATGGCCTTGCTCGCGAACATGCACAGGGCCATGTCCGCGTAGCAGAAGATCTTGCTGCCGAACGCGCCACCGACATCGGGGCTGATGCAGCGGACCTTGTGCTCCGGGATACCGGTCACGAAGGCGGTCAGCAGGAGGCGCTGGATGTGCGGTGTCTGGCTCGACATCCAGACCGTGTACTCGTCCGTGCCCGGGTTGTACCAGCCGATGTCGCCACGGGTCTCCATCGGGTTGGGGATGAGCCGGTGATTGACGATCCGCTGGCGAACCACAACCTCGGCCGAGTCGATGGCAGCGTCCGTCCCGGCCTTGTCGCCGACGTTCCACTCGAAGACGACGTTGTTCGGGGCGTTCTCGTGGAGCTGTGGCGCGCCGGGCTCGGTCGCCTTCTCGGCATCGACCACGGCCGGCAACGGGACCCACGTGACGAAGATCGCCTCGAGCGCGTCGTATGCCTGCTCCGGGGTTTCGGCGACGACCGCGGCGACACCTTCGCCGGTCCACTTGACGCTGTCGGTCGCGAGCACGCGCGGGACGTTGACGTTGTTCTGGATCCCGGCACTGCCACCGGCCGGCCAGGCCATCGGCAGCGGGTTGTACGGGATGTCCGCGCCGGTGAAGACGGCGATGACACCGGGCATCGACTTCGCCCGAGCGGTGTCGATGGCGCCGATCTCGGCGTGGGCGTAGGGGCTGCGCAGGATGGCCATGTGCGCCATCGACTGCAGCTTGATGTCGTCGAGATAGCGGCCCTTGCCGGTGATGAAACGCGGATCCTCGGTCCGCTTGAGGGCCTTGCCGAACGGCGCGTCGAGGACGTCAGTCATGGTCGTGTCCCCTTCCTACGCGGCGCCGACGGGGGCGGATGAGCCCTCGCGCATCACGGCTGCCGCGGCCTTCACCGCGGCGACGATGTTCTGATAGCCGGTGCAGCGGCAGATGTTGCCCTCGATCGCGTCCCGGATCTCGTCGTCGGACGGGTCACTGTTGCGGGCAAGCAGGTCGGCGGTGGTCATGATCATGCCCGGCGTACAAAACCCGCACTGGAGGCCGTGCTTCTCCCAGAACGCGTTCTGGAGCGGATGCAGCGACTCGCCCGAGGCCATCCCCTCGATGGTCGTGACGCTTGCGCCGTCGGCCTGGACGGCCAGCATGGTGCAGCTCTTGACGGCCTTGCCGTCAACGTGGACCGTGCACGCGCCGCACTGGCTGGTGTCGCAGCCGATGTGAGTGCCGGTCAGGTCGAGATCCTCGCGGATCACCTGGACGAGCAATCGTCTGGGCTCGACATCGAGCTCCCGTGGTGTTCCGTTCACCGTCAACGAGATGTGTTCAGCCACGGGCCGGACCTCCTTCGACGACTGCTGTCGCGATCGACCACCGACCGGTTCCGAACTCCGGACGGGAGACGCATCGCTGGTCCACTGGAGCACTCGGGGCCTCACGATCGACCGGAACGCGATCCGCGCGGCGGGTCGGATGGAGGTGGTCCGATGGTGGCACCGTCGGGGCCCGGAATCAAGTCGCGGTGCGTACCGTGGTGCCGCCCTTCGTCAGGGGCAGCCGCACCACCGTATCGTCAGGTTCCGGCGGCGACGTCTTCCAGGGCGGCTCCCAGCCCGTCGACCATGACGTCAACCTCCTCGAGGGTGATCGTCAGGGCCGGCGATACCTGGAGGGCCTGGCCACGCAGGGCGCGCGTCGTGACACCATGGCGGATGGCCGCGGTCACGGCCCTTGCCGCTATCCCGGCATCGGCGGCAAGACGTTCCGGGGCGATCGCCACGGCTGCGGTGAACCCTGCCGTCCGGACCTCGCCGACGATCGGCAGCGCCTCCAGGCGGCGGAGGGCCGTGGCGAAGTCGGCCTCCATGGACGCCACCCGACCCGGCAGGTCTTCGCCCTCGAGGATGTCGAGGTTGGCCATCGCCGCCGCACACCCCGCGGCATGACCGCTATAGGTGTAGCCGTGCGCGAACATCGGCCCGGGTGCGTCGCCCGCCCAGAACGGCTCGGCCACGCGCCGACCCACCAGAACCCCACCGAGCGGCTGGTAACCCGAGGTGACGGCCTTGGCGAAGGTGATCATGTCGGGCTCGATCCCGTAGCGCTGGGTGCCCCACATCGCACCGGTCCGGCCGAAACCTGTGATCACCTCGTCGGCGATGAGCAGGATGTCGTGCTCGTGACAAAGCCTTGTCACCTCAGCCCAGTACGACGGCTCCGGCGGGTACACGCCACCGGCCCCGACCACCGGCTCGCCGATGAACGCGGCGATCTCCGATCCCTGGCGCTCGAACAGCGCACCAAGGCTCTCGGTATCGGAGACCCCGACGTGGATGACCTCGTCGATGAGTGCGCCGCCGTAGCCGGCCTTGTTCGATGGGATGCCTGCCAGCGACGTCCCGAAGGCGTGCATCCCGTGATAGCCATGCTCGCGCGACACGATGATCCGCTTCTGGGGCCGTCCGATCACGTCCCAATAGCGACGTGCCAGCTTGGCCGCGGTGTCTACGGCGTCGGAGCCGCCCGATCCGAGGAAGACGACCGCTTCGTCGATCGGGGCCATGGCTGCGAGGCGATCGGCCAGCGCGACCGTCGGTTCGCTCGTGTACGGCCCGAACGATGAGCAGGCGGGCAGCGTCATCAACTGCTCCGCGACGGCATCTGCGATCTCACGCCGGCCATAGCCCACCGCGCAGTACCACAGGGCGGCGGTGGCGTCGAGGAAGCGTCGTCCATCGGTGGACTCGAGCCAGACCCCATCTCCCGAACGGAAGACGAGTTCGTGGTCCTTGACGGTGTGCATGTCGGCAAAGCCGTGCCAGAAGCGAGATGTCGTGGTCATGTCCCCGATGGTAGCCTCACCGACCATCGCGAGGCCGGCGCACCGGTGGCGGCTCCGCCCGACCAAGCCCGGCCGAACGCGCGTCGACCGCGCGCGGGTCCACGGCACCCAGCCGCTCGTCGTTGCGGGCCGTCACCAGTCGCGATGCCTCACCCAGGTCGCGCAGCCTCTTGACGGCAGCCGGCCAGGACATCGCGGCCAGGGAGCCGGCCGTGGCGAGACCGACCCGGTCCATGCCGCGGCCGCCGGTCGAGGCCGCGTAGCCCGCTGCCCACAGACCTATCTCCGGCCCCGCGGTTCGCGACGTCGGGTCGTAGACCCCGGCGATCACGCCCCGCTCCTGCGGTGTCGCGACCGCCAGACGCCAGTTGTCCGGGCCGGCGACGAGATCGAGTGCCAGGCTCGCGTAGGACCCCGCGAGGATCGTCTCGATACCGGCGGCATCGGCGTTTCCGCCGACGATGGCCAGCGACAGGTGGACGCCGTCGAGGCCATCGGTGAGCGCCCGATGCAGGTGGACGAAACGACGTCGGGAGTCCACGTTCGTGCTGATCGACACGGCGTCCGGTTCATGGACTTCTATCCAGCGGCAACCGGCGTCAACCAGCTCCTCGAGCCGTCGCCGTTCGGCGTGACCATCGGAGCGCGCACTGTATGGACCGGCCATGACGGCCTTGACCAGGCCGTTCGCCAGGTCGCTGGTGCGTCGCCAGGACCTCACGGGATCGGAGTCGGTCGGCCAGCCGCCGTCGGTCATCGGCTCCAGGCCATGTGCTGCCTGCGCCTCGATGACCATCGCCAGGATCGCCTCCGCGGCGGCATCGGCGGGCAGATCGGGCCGGGGCAGTGATCCGAGCACGGTCGCGAACATCGGCCTCGAGCCCTAGCGCGCCGCCGTCCCGACGAGCAGACCGACGAAGATGACGGCGACAAGGAGGCCGTAGGCGAGGGCGATGACCCGTGGCGGGACCGTCGCGAGGTGGCTGGTCCGGGCCTCGCCTGGACGCTGCCAGAGCGACGCCATCGTCGGGATCCGCGTCGGGGGGACCATGGCCCCCAGCCACAGCCCCGCCGCCAGCCCACCCAGGTGGGCGGCGTTGTCGATGCCGGTCATGGCAAAGCCGAACACGATGTTGAGCACGATCAGGAAACCGAGTTGTCCGACGAGGGCACGACTGCTCCGGTCGACCGGGTGATGAAAACGACCGGCCGCAAGGAGCAGCCCGAACAGGCCGAAGATCGCGCCGGACGCCCCGACCGACGGTGCATCGCCGCCGAACACGAAGCTGGCCACCGACGCGACCCCAGCACAGCCGAGGTAGATGGCCAGGAACTGGAGCGACCCGTACCAGCGCTCGACGACAGGTCCGGCGAGGTAAAGCGCATACATGTTGAAGAACAGGTGCGGCAGACCGCCATGAAGGAGGGTCACCGTCCACAGGCGCCACAGCTCACCGTGTGCGACGTCGGCCTTGTCGAGCCAAAGCGCCTCCATCAGCGCCTGGCCCTCATCCGACAGCAGGGCGGACAGCGAGACGATGACCGTCGCCGCGATCAGGATCAGGGTGACCGAGATCAGCGGACCGTCGCCACGGCTTCTCGCGAAGTACCGTCGCGATGATCTCTTGTCGCCGGTCTCCTTGGTCAGCCAGCCCAGACGCGCATGGATCTCCGCGCGGTCCTCCGGCGGCGCGCGACGCTCGGCCGCTCGATACGCCTCTATCGCTCCCGGCAGGTCGCCGTCGCGCACGCGAGCCGCGGCCACGTTGCGCCAGGCGGCATAGGTCGAGGGCGTCTCGCTGAGTTCGGTCGCGGCCTCCCAGGTTGCAAGGGCTCCGGCGTCGTCATCGAGTCGGTAGCGCGCCTCACCCAGGCCCACCAGTGCGGCAGCCGTCACGGCGGGATCATCGAACCCGACGACACGCTGATAGCGGATCGCCGCCTCGCGGTACTCACCTGCCGCAAGTGCGGCGTCGCCGGCCTCCAGATGGGCCTGGGCATGCATCCGGGTCAGGCGTCCCGGACTTGCCGGATCGGGGCCCGACGAGGTCAGCGTGGAGGGAGGGCCGGAGCTCGCGTCAAATCGCGCGGTTTCGTCAGTCATCGAGTCTCGCGCCGACTCGTCGGGCACCGGATCATCCGGTCGAAGGTCGTCCGGGGGCGGGAGGTCCGGCGGCTGCGCGTCGTCCATCGCGGGGACGATACTAGACTTGGGTCGATGTGCGGACGGTTCTCCCAGCAGCGGCCCGCGTCAGAGCTCGCCGAGATCTTTGCCGCTGAGCCACTCGTGGACGACATCGGGGCCCACTACAACGTGGCCCCGACCGATGACGCAATGGTCGTCGTCCAGCGCGAGGACAGACGCGCCATAACCACCTACCGCTGGGGTCTTGTCCCCCATTGGGCGACTGACCTGAAAGCCGGTTCGCGCATGTTCAACGCCAGGGCCGAGACGATCACCACCAGCCCGGCGTTCCGGGCCGCGTTCAAGCGCCGGCGCTGTCTCGTCCCGGTCGACTCGTTCTACGAGTGGAAGCGCGAGGGGAAACTGCGCCAGCCCTACAACGTGGCGCGCGAGGATGGTCGCCCACTCGCTCTGGCCGGGCTGTGGGCAGGCTGGCGCGACCCGGCGAGCGATCCGGACTCGCCGCTCGTCCACCGCACGTTCACGATCGTGACCACCGCTCCCAATGAGGCCATGTCAGGACTGCACGACAGGATGCCGGTCATCGTCCCCGAGCGAGCCTGGGATCGCTGGCTGGACCCCGCAGCGGCCGAGTCTGGTGAACTGCTCGCGCTGCTCGCTCCGACCGATGAGGTCGCGCTCAGGATCTACGCCGTCGGGCGGGAGGTGAACGACGTGCGACGCGACGGTCCGAGCCTCATCGAGCCGCTCATCGCCACCGAGG
>CAYNGM010000094.1:0-2404 GCA_964396565.1 uncultured Anaerolineaceae bacterium
TCGTCTTCGAGGATCTCCAATGGGCAGACGACATGAGCCTGGAGCTTGTCGGCGAGCTTGCCCGGATCGCCGTCCGGTTGCCGATCGTGGTGATCGGCGCGTACCGTCGCGACGAGACGCCGCCCGGGACCCCGCTGCGTGATTGGCGAGCCCGTCTGCTGACGCAGCGCTTCGCCCAGGAGTACCGCCTAGAGCGCCTTCATCGCGAAGCCACCGGTGTGATGACCACGCTGCTGCTGAACACCGGTCTGCCTGCGCCCCGCGACCTCGTCGACGCCGTCCACGAACGCTCGGACGGACTGCCGCTCCATATCGAGGAACTCGTGGCTGCGACGCGTGCGGTCGGGCCTGTCGATGTCGCGGCCATCCGACAGGCCGATGTGCCCGACACCATCGAGGATGCGATCCTCGGCCGGGCGTCGCGACGATCGGCCGCTGCCCAGGCGGTCGCCCAGGCGGGTGCTGTGCTCGGTCGCTGTTTCCCTCCGTCGCTGCTAGCCCAGGTCATGGACATACCTGAACAGGACCTCGAGATGCCCCTCCAGGAGCTGGTCGATCACGGGTTCCTGTACGACTTCGGCACCGTCGATGCGGGCTACTTCGACTTCCGCCACCAGCTCTTGCGGGACACGCTGTACCGACGGACGCCGGACCGCGACCGGCGCCGCTATCACGCGCGTGCCGGAGAGTTCGGGGCGGTCCTCGAAGGGGCGTCGGAGGTCCATGCGTCCCTCCACTTCGAACAGGCCGGGCTACGGGAGGAGGCATATCGAGCGGCACGGGCCGGCGCCGAGGAGGCAGCCCGGATGTCAGCTCATCGAGAGGCGTTCGAGCTGTATCGGCGCGCGGTCCGCAACCTGCCTGACGACGTCCCCGATCGCGAGCGCGGTGAGCTGCTGCTCAGCTTCGCCGGGGAGGCCGGGGCGATCGAGGAGAATCACATCTCGGAGGAGATGGCGACCGAAGCACGAGCGGCGTTCCTCGCCGCGGGTGATCAGCTGAACGCCGCCATGGCGCTGTCGTATGTGCTGACGATCTGGCGCCGGGAGGGTCGGCCCCTGGGGCAGCGCCAAGCACTGATCGAGCAGGCCATGGTCGAGATCGCCCAGACTCCGGAGGGTGCCGACCGCGATGGCGCTTTGGGCTTCGTCGGGTTCGACCGCCTTGTGTGCCTCGTCGATTCGCTGCAGCTCGACGAGGCGCGCTCGTACGGGTCGGAGCTTCTAGACCTCCACGATCGCGTGCCCGATGACGGGAGCCTGAGCGCGATCAGGACACGGCTGGCGATGGTCGACGTCCTGGCCGGCGATCCCGACGGCGGGTTGGCGGCCATGGCCAGGCTCGCCGCCGAGGCCCGTGATGCCGGCTGGGAGGCGACCGGGGTGACTGCATTCCGCGACACCGCCGTGTACGCGGCGCGCGTGTTCGACTACCCGACCGTCGCGGCGAGCCTGGCCGAAGGCCTCGTCTACGCCGATTCGATCCAGCAGTCCCACTGTGCCCACATCATGGCCGCGCTCGTCTCAGAGGCGGATTGGGCCGCTGGACGCTGGTCTGCAGCGATCCCATCCGGTGAGCAGGCGATGGCCGATCGCGGCTGTCGGAGAGCTCCGGCGATGGCCGGGTGGGCGCTTGGCTTCGTCGCCCTCGGGCGCGGAGAAGCAGAGCGCGCACGAGCTCTCCTGGAGGCAAGCAGACGGTTCGGTGACGAGAGCGAGATGGTGGAGTGGCGACTCCCGCCTCTCTGGGGTCTGGCCGAAGCTGCCCTCCTCGACGGGCGCCCCACGGTCGCCATCGAGCTGTGCGAGATCGCCCTCGCACTGTGTATCGCGTCCGGCGAACGTGCGCTTCTTGCGTGGTTCGTGGTCACGGGTGTGCGCGCCTACCAGGCGGCGGCGCGACCCGGAGATGCGGAACGCTGGCTCGCCAGATGCGCGGCTCATCTCGCTGCCACCCCCGCCTTCGGCCGCCAGGCGCTCGCCCACGGCGCCGGCCTGGTTTCCCTTGCGGCGGGCGCGACCAGCACGGCACGCGCCTCTCTGGAGGCTGCTGTCGCTGGCTGGGACCGTGCCGGGCGGGGATGGGAGAGCTGGTGGGCACGTTTGGATCTGGCGACGGCGCATATCCGGGCGAGTCGGTTCGCGGCGGCTGTGGCGATCGCGTCCGAGGTCCGTGAGATCGCCCTCGCTCTGCCGAGCCCGAGCCTCCTTGCGCGCGCCGACGAACTCCTTCGTCATGCCCGCGGCCATGTTGCGACGGACGATCCGTGGCGCCCCTTGACCGCACGCGAGTTCGAGGTCGCCCAGCTCATCGCCGAGGGCAATACCAATCCGGAGATCGCGGACCAGCTGGGCATCTCGCCGAAGACGGCGAGCAGCCACGTCGAGCACATCCTGGCCAAGCT
>CAYNGM010000094.1:2504-7842 GCA_964396565.1 uncultured Anaerolineaceae bacterium
CCCCATGAGCGGACCGCGCGGCCCGATCCCCGGCCCGTCCGCCAGCCCCGGAGGACCCGTCCGATGACCCAGACCAGCACGCCCGTCGGGGAGCGCCCCCATCGTGCCGCCAAGCGCTACATCTACGCCTGGGGCGCCGGCACGGCCGAGGGTCACGGGGGGATGAAGGACCTGCTCGGCGGCAAGGGTGCGGGTCTCGCCGAGATGACCCTCGCCGGGCTGCCGACGCCGCCTGGCTTCACCATCACGACCGAGGCCTGCAACGACTACTTCGACGCCGGCAAGCAGCTGCCGGACGGGCTGTGGGACGACGTCCTCGAGGCGGTCAGGGAGGTCGAGGAGCGCGCCGGCAAGGGCTTCGGCGACGTCGCCAACCCGCTGCTCGTCTCGGTCCGCTCGGGCGCCAAGTTCTCGATGCCCGGGATGATGGACACGGTCCTCAACCTCGGACTCAACGAGCAGACGCTGCATGGCCTCATCGCGCTGACCGGAAACGAGCGGTTCGGCTGGGACGCCTATCGACGGTTCATCGCGATGTTCGGGCGGATCGTCATGGGCGTCGAAGCTGCCCGCTTCGATGAGCCGCTCGAGGCGGCCAAGGAGCGCCACGGTCATGGCGCCAAGGACACTGACCTGACCGTCGCCGACCTGCAGGGCCTGGTCGAGACCTACAGGAGCATCGTCCGCGACGATACGGGCCGCGAGTTCCCGAGCGATCCATACGGGCAGCTGGACCTCGCCATAAAGGCCGTCTTCGCGTCGTGGTTCGGCAAGCGCGCGGTGGACTACCGCAACAGCCAGAAGATCGCCCACGACCTGGGCACCGCGGTCAACGTCGTGACCATGGTCTTCGGCAACATGGGCGATGACTCGGGGACCGGGGTCGCCTTCACCCGCGACCCCAACACCGGCGAGAGGATCCTGTTCGGCGAGTACCTGACCAACGCCCAGGGCGAGGACGTCGTGGCCGGAATCCGGACTGCGCCCAAGATCGCCCAGATGGAGCAGGACATGCCGGCGGTGTACGCCGAGTTCCAGCGCATCGGCCAGCAGCTGGAGCGCCACTACCGCAACGTCCAGGACCTCGAGTTCACCATCGAGCGCGGGCGCCTGTACATGCTCCAGACCCGCGATGCCAAGCGCACCGCGGCGGCCGCCGTGAAGATCGCGGTGGACATGGTCGCGGAGGGCCTCATCTCGAAGGAGGAGGCCGTCGCCCGCATCGAGCCGGCGCAGGTCGATCAACTCCTGCGTCCGCAGTTCGACCGATCGGCCGTGCTCGGGGCGCAGCGCGTGGCCAAGGGCCTCAACGCCTCACCGGGTGCCGCCGTCGGGCGGGCCGTCTTCTCGGCCGATGATGCGGTCGAGTGGGTCGCCCGCGGCGAGCGTGTCGTGCTCGTCCGGGTCGAGACCTCGCCTGATGACTTCCACGGCATGGTACCGGCCCAGGGCATCCTGACCGCCCGCGGCGGGGCGACCTCGCATGCCGCGGTCGTCGCGCGCCAGATCGGCAAGCCGTGTGTCGCCGGTTGCGCCGAGCTCGTCGTCGACTACGGCGCCAGGCAGGCGCGCAGCACCCACACCGGGCTGTCCTTCAGCGAGGGCGACTGGATCAGTCTGGACGGCTCGACCGGCGAGGTCTTCCTCGGTCAGATCGCGACCGTCGAGGCCCGCTTCGAGGACCAGCCAGAACTCCAGCAGATCCTGGCCTGGGCCGACGAGATCCGCCGCATGGGTGTCTGGACCAACGCCGACAAGCCAGAGGAGGCCGAGCAGGCACGCGGCTACGGCGCCGAGGGCATCGGGCTGTGCCGGACGGAGCACATGTTCCGTGAGGGTGATCGGCTCGAGATCGTCCGTGGCGCGATCCTCGTCGCCCATCGGGCCACCCGGGCCAAGGCCCGAGTCGCGGCCGGCGAGACGCTCGATGCCGATGATGCCGCCGCCGTGGCGACCTTTGATGCCGCCATGGCGAAGCTCGAGAAGCTCCAGCAGGGCGACTTCGAGGGTATCTTCCGGGCGATGGACGGGCTCCCCGTCGTCGTCCGCCTGATCGACCCGCCGCTCCACGAGTTCCTGCCCAACCTCGAGGAGCAGCTGGTCAAGGTGACCCGGGCCGAGGCCGCCGGTGGTGCGTCGGTCGAGGATCGCGAGCTGCTCGCGACCATCCAGTCGATGCACGAGCAGAACCCGATGCTCGGGCTGCGCGGCTGTCGGCTCGGGCTGATGATCCCGGACTTCGTCAAGATCCAGACGCGGGCCATCCTGAACGCCGAGATCGCGGTCAAGCGCGCCGGCGGCCACCCGATCGCCAAGATCATGATCCCGCTCGTCGGCCACGTGAACGAGCTGGCCGCAACGCGCCGGCTGCTCGAGACCGAGGCCGAGGCGGTCGAGCACGCCGCTGGTGTCGAGGTCGACTACAAGTTCGGGACGATGATCGAGGTGCCGCGCGGCGCCCTCACGGCCGATGAGATCGCCAACCACGCGAGCTTCTTCAGCTTCGGCACGAACGACCTGACCCAGATGACCTTCGGCTACAGCCGGGACGACGCCGAGGGCGGCTTCCTGCTCAAGTACGTCGAGGATGGCATCCTGCCGGTCAACCCGTTCCAGACCCTGGACGACGCCGTAGCGGGGCTGATGAAGGTAGCGGTGGACAAGGGCCGAGCGACGCGCCCGGATCTCGAGCTCGGGATCTGCGGCGAGCACGGCGGGGACCCGGATTCGATCGCCAAGTGCGAGCGGGTCGGGCTCGACTACGTGTCGTGCTCGCCGTTCCGCGTGCCGGTCGCCCGACTGGCCGCCGCCCAGGCCACGTTGTCGGCGCTGACCGAGGCACGCGATCGCTAGGACGGGCTCAGGGGAGTCCCGGGAAAACCGGTGAGGCGCGTCGGCATCGCCCACCAGGACCTCGACTTCGTTAGCCGAAAAGTGTTGCTAGCGCGCACCTGCCAGGGGGTGTCTTCACGCTCGCGGGGCGCTGGCCACGCCGTGTACCCTATCTCCCCGGGGGCGTCACGCGGCGTCCCGCTCGACCCAGGCGCTCGAGATGCCGTTCGACCCAGCTGAGACCATCAGGGCATTCCAGGAGACCGCGGCGCGTGTCCCCAACGTGCTGTTCGCGATCTCGCTTCTGGCTGGGCCGACGATCCTCTGGATCCTCTATCGGTTCGTCGTCCAGCCACGCTGGAGCCGCTACGCGGGCGGCCACGGCGACGTGCTCTGGATGTGCACGCGCTGCCGTTCGGCGAACGAGGCGCGGTCGATGCGCTGCTACCGCTGCGACCTGCGACGCGAAGACATCGTCGGCGACATGCAGGTCTTCGATGAAGGTGGTCTGGTGACCCTGCCGGCGGTCGATCCGACCATGGCCGGCCCGAGCGTGACGGCCTCGATCGATGTCGCGGCGAGGGCCGCGGGTGCGACGGGTACGACCGGGGTGGCGGGTACGACCGGGGTGGTGGGTACGACCGGGGTCGCCGGGGTGGCCGATCAGCCTGGTCTCGCCGGTGCGACGGGTCTTGCCGCGGTCGGAGCGGTCTCGGCGAGTGCCCTTCTCGATGCCGATACCGCCGCCGATGCGCCGCTCGAACTCGAGCAGGACCGCGCAACTGCACCAGTCGGTCCCGAGGTCACGCCGCCACGTCGGCTTGTGGCGGTCGGACCGGGTCGTCCGAGCGGCAAGTCCAGGCAGCCGGTCGCGGTGATGGCTGATCCGGGCGAGATCCCGGCCGATGCCGCCGACGCTGCCTCGTCAGGAGTCGATGTGCCATCCGGTGCTCCCGTCGCGCCCTCATCGGGAGCGATCGTTCCGGGCAACCGCTTCCGACGACGCTATGCCGCGATCCAGTCCGGCAAGACGCCGATCGATGACCTCGAGGAGCACGTCAAGGCCTGACCGAGGTCGCGACACTCCTCCAGCTACGTGGCCCGGCCCGCCGCCGGCAGCGAGATCCGGAACGTGGTCCCGCCAGGCCCGGTGGCCCCGACCGATATCGAACCCCCATTCGCGACGAGCAGCTCCCGGGCGATGGTCAGGCCGAGGCCGTGTCCGCGGGACCTCGGTGAGTCCGCGGTCCTTGCCGGGTCCGCCCGATAGAAGCGCTCGAATACGTGAGACACGTCCTCCGGCTCGATCCCTGGACCCTCATCGCTGATCAGGAGCTCGATCGTGGGCAAGCCCGTCGAGCCTGTCGAGCCTGTTGGACTCGTGAGGCTCACGGCCGGTGGCGTCGAGCCTGTCGCCGGGGTCGCGCGGAGCCAGACCGTCCCGCCGGCGGGGCTGTGGTGGATGGCGTTGGCGACCACGTTCTGGAGTGCCCGAGCGACGTGGACGGGGTCGGCCCAGCCGATCGGTCGGCCATCCACCTCGACGGCGATGGTGATGCCGCGATCACGGGCCAGACCATCGAGTGCCGATGCGACGTCGGCGCACGATGCGGCTACGTCCACCGGGCCAGGGTGCGCCGATAGCGGTGCCGCCTCGGCACTGGCGAGGTCCCCGAGTTCCCCGACGAGGTCAGCCAGGGATGCGGCTGCCGCGCGGGCCGCCTCGAGGTTCGTCGCATCGGTCGGGATGACACCGTCGATCATCGCCTGGAGCTGCGCCTCGAGGACTGTCGCCGGGGTCGCAAGGTCGTGGGCGACGTCGCTCGCCGCTCGTCGGCGGAGCATCTCGGAACGCTCGAGTCGATCTGCCATCGCGTTGAACGCGTCGGCGAGTTCCGCCGATTCGCGGTCGTCGCCGCCTCGGGCACGGGCCGAGGTCTCGCCACGTTCCAGGCGACGGGCGGCGGCGGCAACGTCGGAGAGTGGACGGGTCAGCCGACCGGCGAGCAGCGTGGAGATGACCACGATCGCGGCGAGCGCCGCAAGGCCACCGATGATGAGGGTGGCATTGAAAAGGGGCAGGAAGCTTCGATCCGTGCCACTCCCCGGCAAACTGGCACGGAGCGTAGCCACGGTCTGGCCGTCCACCACGACCGGGGTCTCGTAGTGGGCCGTGTCACCGTCCGGGGCACGACCGAACGCCGCCAGAGTCGATCCGTCGGGTGCGACGAGTGACACCTCCCCGTCCATGTTGGTGGCGACACGCCGAACGACCGCGGCCACCCGCACCGGGCGATCGAACCTGTCGGCGATCGTTGCCGCGGCATCATCGAGACGCTGCTCCTGCGCCGTCGTGACCACCGACTGGAAACCCGCGCTGACGACCCGGTTGACCAGCAGGCCAACGAGGAGAAGGACGCCGAGAACGGCGATCCCCAGGTACAGCCCGATGCGCCAGGCAAGTGGTCGAGCGTGTGCATTTCCGGGATCGCTCGACCCGTTCACG
>CAYNGM010000095.1:0-7799 GCA_964396565.1 uncultured Anaerolineaceae bacterium
GTGGCCGGGCACGGCGCCACCCTGGCCTGGGACCGCACCGTGACCGACGACGTCGATGCCGAGATCGAACTCGGTGTCGTGATGGGCGCCAACGGCCTGGTCTTCGGCTACACGTGCATCAACGACATCTCGGCGCGCGACGAGCGCCTTGACGGCGACCAGTGGCTGCTCGGGAAGTCGATGGCGGGCTTCTGCCCGGTCGGTCCGTGGCTCGTGACGGCCGACGCCTTCGATCCGGCCGATGTCCGGCTCACGGCCGACATCGACGGCGAGCTCATCCAGGACGGCCGGACCTCGCAGATGCGCTTCCGGATCCCCGAGGTGATCGCGTACCTGCGGCGCCACCTCACGCTTCGACCCGGTGACCTCATCGCCACCGGTACCCCGCCACGGCTCGCGACACCGCCGGGACCGTCGCGCCGGCTGCGCGTGGGCGATACCGTGACGGTCAGCGTCGAGGGCATCGGCGAGCTCACTACGTACGTCGCCTGACCATCGATCGAACGAACGCGGGAGGAACCCATGCCCAAGCCATCGACCGTCTTCCTCGGCCACATGACCGACCCCGAGCTGCGACGAGCGCTCGAGCACACGCAGACCGTCATCATCCCGACCGGCTCCACCGAACAGCACGGACCGCACGGCCCGCTCCTCACCGATGCCCTCGTCCCGACCGAGGTCGGGCGGCGGGTGGCGGAACGCATCGGCGCCCTGGTCGCCCCGACGATCAACTACTCGCTGTCGTACCCGCACGTCGGCTTCACCGGTGTCATCCACCTTCGCGTGAAGACCTTCATGGATCTTGTCGAGGACCTCGCCGCCGGCTTTGCGACGATGGGCTTCAGACGGATCGTGTTCCTCAACGGCCACTACGACAACACCTACGCGATCGCATACGCCTGCGCCGCGGCGGCGTCGGCAGGTCGCCTGCCGGACGGCGTGAGCGCGTTCCCCGTGAACTACTGGGACGGCATGACCAGCGAGGAAGCGGGCGAGTACTTCGGACCGACCACCGGACTCCACGCCAATCGAGCGGAGACGGCGGCGGTCATGGCCATCGACGCCGAATGGGTGGACATCGACGCGGCAAATGCCGAGCTGCCGCCCTTCCCCGAGGTGACGAACGCCCCGGCTGTGCATACCGCCTTCTTCTTTTCGGCACCGGGGAGCGTCCATCGGGCAAGTCGATCCGGCACGTGGGGTGACGGGCGCGAGGCGTCGGTCGAGTACGGCGAGCGTTACCTGCAGGTAGTCACGGATGCCACGGTGCGTGTCCTCGACGATATCGAGCGCACATTCGCGGCCATGCCGCCCCGCTGACGGGCGTCAGGCGTCGAGAGGCTTACCGGCCAGCCACACGCCGCGCACCATCAGGTCGTCGTCGAGGACCACCAGGTCGGCTCGCTGACCGACCTCGATCCGTCCGCGGTCGGCCTGGCCGATGAGATCGAGCGGGTTGGTGCTGGCCGCAGCTACGGCCGCGGGCACCGGCGTACCGGCCGCGACCATGGCCCTGAGGGCCTCGTCAAGGGCGATGACCGATCCGGCCAGGGCCGTGGTTCCGGCGAGTGTCGCACGACCACCGATGACCTCGACATCGAGGGAACCGAGCTTCGTCCGCCCGTCGCCCATGCCTCCCATCGAGATCGAGTCGCTGACGAGCACGAGCCGCTCAGGCCGCTTCAGGCGCCCGATGAGCGACCAGAGGACGGGATGGACGTGGTGGCCGTCGGCGATCAACTCGACGAAGGCGTCCTCCTCGAGAAGCGCCGCGACGGCCAGCCCGGGAGACCGGTGGTCGACCCCGGTCATCGCGTTGAACAGGTGGGTGGTGCCGGTCGCCCCGGCGCGATAGCCGGCGCTGGCCTGGTCGTAGGTTGCGGCCGAGTGGCCGAGCGACACGGCGACACCGGCCGTGCGCAATCGGGCGATGAGCTCCAGGGAGCCGGGCAGCTCCGGTGCGACTGTGATCAGACGCAGCCCATCGATGAGGGGTTCGAGCTCCAGGTCAGGGACGCTCACTGGATCGACGAGGTTGGCCTCTGCGTGCGCTCCCTTGCGTGCAGGCGAGAGGAACGGACCCTCCAGGTTCAGCCCGAGCGGCGCGGCACCATCCGCCGGTGCCGAACTCGTCCAGGCGCGAACCGTGCCGACGAACTCCGCGAGCTCGGTCAGCGGTGCCGATACCGCTGTCGGCAGGAACGACGTGACACCACGCCTCGCAAGGGCCCTGGCCATCCCGGTCAGGGCGTCACGTCCACCCATCGCGTCATGGCCACCCCAGCCATGGACGTGGACGTCGACAAGACCCGGCGCGACAAGCGGCGCTCCGATATCGCGATCCTTGTCATCGAGGTCCAGCTCGGCGATCCGGTCGTCCTCGATCAGGACGCGCCCAGCGGTCACTCGATCGGCAAGGACGATACGGCCGCGAACCTCCCGATGCCCGGTCATCCGCCGGTCACCTCCTGCCCCTCGACATCGAAGCGGACATCTATCCGGTAACTGTCTGCCCGGTAGCGGGACTCGGTAGCCTCGATGCGCCGTCCATGAGCGTCGACGATGACGCGGCGCTCGACGAGCAACGGACTGCCCGCCGTGACGCCCAGAAGATCCGCATCGGTCGCGCTCGCCACGTCGGCACCGATAGACCCTGAGCCACGACGCAACACGTAGCCGGCAGACGCAAGGACGTGGTGCAGCGAGCCCGTCTCAAGGTCGGCCGTCGTGACCGCGTCCGCCGTAGCGGCGATAAGCACGACCGACTCAAGGGCGACCGGTGCGCCATCGGCCAACCGAAGGCGACGCAGGTGGACGACATGGTCGCCGGCGTCGATCCCAAGAGCCTGCGCCTCCTCGGCTGTGGATGACCTGAGGACGCGGGTCAGTACGCGCGAGGACGGCACTCGGCCGGCCCGGCGCATCTCCTGGCTGAAGGTCATCAGCCGGTGCGCACGTCGATGAGGGGATGGCGTAGCCACGAACGACCCACGTCCGGGTTCTCGGCGGATAAGACCGTCTTCGGCCAGGAGTTGCATGGCATGGCGGGCAGTCATCCGACTCACCCCGAACTCGGTGCTGAGTTCCTTGTCAGAGGGGATCCGCGTACCGGGTGCGGACGCGGCGATGCGCTCGCGCATGGCCTGCTCTATCTGCTGATAGTGCGGACTGGTCATGTCACCGGCCAAGTCGTGGACTCGGCGCCGTGGATCGCCGCCCCGATCGCTCCGGCCCAGGTGCCAAGGCCCGCGGTCACGACGCGCAGTTCGTCGAGCGACGTGGTGCGCACCCGCGTCCGGAGCTCCGCCCAGATCGCGTCAAGGAACAGATCTGATGCGGCGGCCAGGCCGCCACCAAGCACGATCACATCGGGTGTCATCACCGTGACTGCGTTGGCCAGGCCGAGCCCCAGGTAGTGGCCGGCGCGGGCGAACCCACCGATCGCCTGTGCGTCCCCACTTCGAGCGCGTTCCACCGCGACTTCGACCGACTCGGCGCCACATGCTTCCGCCAGGCGATCGGCCCGGACGAAGGCCTCGAGACAGCCGCGGTTGCCGCAGTTGCACATTGGCCCGTCCGGCTCGAGCGTCTGATGCCCAAGCTCGCCAGCCGTTCCATCGTGCCCCAGGTGGATCTGCCCGTCGATGGCGACCACACCGCCGACGCCGGTACCGAGCGTCAGTCCGACCATCGTGCGGGCGCCTTGGGCTGCCCCCAGTCGCAGCTCCGCCAGGCCGAACGCACGCGCGTCGTTGATGAGCGTCGTCGGCCGCCCGGCCGCGGCCGCGATCGGGACGGCGACCGGTCGACCGGCCCATGGGCCGGGGACATTCACCAGGAACCGCGTGACACCGGTCGCGGGGTCATATAGACCAGGTACACCCACCCCGATGCTGAGCAGCGGTCCGAAGCGCGTCTCGGCGTCGGCGGCGAGTTCGATGAGCTGGGCGATCACGCTATCCGGCACATCCACAGGCGTCGCAACGATGCGTGTCGCCGCCTGGTCCTTGAAGACCACTTGCCACGCCGGACCGACCCGCGCCATGACCGCCCGCTTGACATTGGTTCCCCCGAGGTCAAGGCCCAGGTGGTGCGTCACCGCCGGAGTGGTCACCGGGGCCGCCGGCGAGCTCGGATGTCAGGCTTCGTCGGTCACGCGCACGTAGGCGGCCGCCACGAGCACGATGATCGCGCCGAACAGGATCTGCTGGACTGCCTCCGGGAAGCCGAGCGTGGTCAGCAGGGCGGAGATCACGGTCAGGATCAGGGCCCCGACGATGGTCCCGCTGTAGCCGCCGCGACCGCCGAAGATCGAGGTTCCGCCGATGACCGCGGCCGCCACCGATGGGAGCAGCGATGAGTCAGCAAGGCTAACGCTCGCGGTGTTGGTCAGGCCGGACAGCACCAGCCCGGCAACGGCTGCAAGAAGCGCCGAGATCACGTACAGGACGACCAGGATCTGCCACGACCGGGCACCTGACAGACGCGCAGCCGTCGGGTTGTCTCCGACCGCATAGAGCATCCGCCCGTATCCGGTCCGTTTAAGACATATGAGGACTATCAGGGCGACCGGGATGAACACCACCAGGCTGTTGGGAATGACGTCAAGGACACGTCCCGAACCGATGGTGCGCAGGATGTCGGGTACGCCGGCACCGGTCTGGATCGACTGCAACTGCCAGACGTTGGCGAGGCCCAGCACGATGAAGCTCATGCCCAGGGTCACGATAAGGGGATGCACTCGGAAGACGCCTACGCCGATCCCGGATACCAGGCCGGCCAGAGCGGCGACCGCCAGGGCGACGATGATCGCCTGCGGCACGCCGCCGGGGCTGTGGATGAGCGTCGCCGTGACAAAGCCGGTCATCGACGCTATCGCCCCGACCGACAGGTCGATCCCGCCGGTCAGCATGGTCAGGGTCTGGCAGGCGGCGAGGATCGCGAGCGGCACCGCCGTGCGCATGATCACGCCCATCCACGAAGGGGTGACTACGCCGGGCTGCGCGATCGCCATCACGATCACGAGGATGACGAGCAGGCCAGTCAACGGGATCACCGGGCGGTCCCGGAACAACCGGCGGACGGCAGCCATGTTCGAACTCGATGGCGTCGCCGCCAGGGCCGTCATGCTCGTCGCCTCCGCATCTCGACCACGCTGCCGATCATGACCACCCCGATGAGGATCACTCCCTGGGCGACCAGGGCGATGTTGGAGTCGACCTGGAGGAAGGTCAGGTCGGTCTGGATCAGCTGCAGGATGATGACTGCGATGATCGGTCCGAAGACGCCGCCACGACCACCCGCCAGGCTGACACCACCGAGCACGATGGCGGCGACGCTCAGCAGGGTGTAGGGGCCAGGGACCGGGGTGCCGATACCGGTACTCGCGGTCAGCGACAGACCAGCCAGCGCCGAGAACAGGCCGGCGAGCATGTACGCGATGATCGTGGTGCGGGAAACCGAAACACCGCTGCGGAACGCTGCCAGTCGGTCACTGCCGACGGCATAGATGGATAGCCCGACGCGCGAGCGGGAGACCGGGATCCAGATCACGGCGACGATCACCACGAGTACGACCGCCGCCTTGGGGATCCACTCGGAGACCAGCGGTCCGACCACGAGGTCCTTGAGCCAGTCCGCTGCGCCACCGCCAGGTGCCCGTCGCACCAGCAGGGCGAATCCTGCCCAGACGAATAGCATCGCCAGCGTGACCACGATATCGGGTACCCGGGTGACGACTACCAGACCACCGTTGATCGCGCCGAGCAGGAGTCCAAGGAGCAGCACGCCGATCACGACAGCGATCGCGAACTCCTCGCTCTGGCCCTTCATCAGAGTGGCCGCGACACAGCTGGTGAGTGCCATCATCGACCCGATCGACAGATCGATCCCGCCGCCGATGACCACGATCGCCTGGGCGACCGCGGCGAGCGCGAGGGGCAGGATCGATGTCGCGAGCCCCTGGATCGCGATCGCCCCGTAGGTCGGCTGGATGGCCTTGGTGAACGAGAACAGGACGAACATGATGACCATGAGCCCCAGGATCCAGGCGTTGCGCCGGCCCCACGCGGACACGGCCGAGCCGATCGCCGGTCGACCGACCTGGATCGGCGCCGAGGCTGCGCTCATCGGGCATCCCCTGTGGCGCTCACAGCGCTCGCCGCCTCTTCCTGGGGTAGTTCCGCATCGGCGCTCAGGTTGTAGGCGGCGCGCAGGAGCGAGGCCTCATCGGCCTCGGTCACGGACATCTCGCGGACGATCCGGCCACCGAAGATCACGATCACCCGATCGCACACGAGCTCGATCTCCTTGAGCTCCGAGGTATAGAGCAGGATCCCCGCACCGGCCGCGGCCAAATCCCGGAGCAGGGCATAGATCTGGTTCTTCGTGCGGATATCGATGCCCCGGGTCGGGTCGAAGCAGAGCATCGTGTGGACGCCACCGGCGACCCAGCGCGCTATCGTCACCTTCTGCTGGTTGCCGCCCGACAGCCGCCGTACTTCGTTGCCGGCGCGCGCGTCGATCTGCAGGGCATCGACCGCATCGTCGACCACCTTGCCCTCGGCGCCAAGGTTGATCAGGCCCCAGGTCGGGATGCGCGCCCTGAACGGAAGCGCGATGTTCTCGCGGATGGAGCGCTGCATGAGGAGCGCATCGGCACGGTCTGCCGCGACGTAGACGACCCCTGCCCGAATGGCATCGGCCGGATGCGCGAACCTGGTGGGTTTGCCATCAACGACCATCTCGCCACTGTGTGGGCGACTTGACCCAGCCAGGATGTCGAACAGCTCGTCCTGGCCCTGTCCTTCCAGGGCGACCACCCCGACGACCTCGCCCGGATACACGTCGAGGGACACGTCGTGCAGCTTGTTGCGTGCCGAGAGGCTGTGAACGCTCAGGCGGGGCGGTACGTCTGTGCCACGCTCCTTGATGGTCACGCGCTCGGTGACGCTGGTCATCGGCTCGGCGATCTCGCCCAGCATCAGCTCGACGATGCGCTCTTCTGAGCCGGCCGTCACATCGACGACACCGACCGTCTGTCCCTCGCGCAGGACCGTCGCGCGGTCGCACACGGCCGCGATCTCGATCATGCGATGGGAGATGAAGATGACGCTTCGCTCGCCACCCCGTCGGCGGCCCACGACTTCGAGCACCTTCTCGGTAAGGTTGGCGGGCAGGGCAGCCGTCATCTCGTCGAGGAGCAGGACGTCGGGCTCGATGGCGAGGGCACGGGCCAGATCGACGATCCGGAGGGTGGCCAAAGGCAATCGCCTGGCCATGGCCGACAGCTCGAGATCGGGGATGCCGAGGTCGGCGAGATACTGCCGGAAAGGTTCGACCGGGATCCGCGTCAGGCGCAGGTTGTCCGCGATGTCGAGGTCAGGGATGAGTGCCGGTTCCTGGTAGACCGATACCAGGCCGCCCTTGCGGGCCTGTGTCGGCGAGTGTGCGGCGAGTGGGCGACCGCGGACCGTGATGACGCCGGCATCGGGCCGTACGGCTCCGGTCAGGATCTTGACCAGGGTGCTCTTGCCGGCGCCATTGGCGCCCATCAGCGCGTGGACCTCACCGGGGCGGACGGCCAGTGATGCCGAGCGCAGCGCGATCACAGCGCCGTAGGTCTTGGCGACGCCGCTGGCCTCCAGCACCAGATCCGTGGCGGTGACGGTCATCAACCCCTCGCTATACGAGATGGGGGCGCCGGCGTGGCCGACGCCCCCATCTGCGGGAACGCTACCTGGTCAGGCGCCCTTGCAGGTCGCCGGAACCGTATTGGGATCGTACGTGGTCCAGCCGTC
>CAYNGM010000096.1:0-7754 GCA_964396565.1 uncultured Anaerolineaceae bacterium
GCCATCCACGAGACCCAGACCATGGCCGCGGCACCCAGCCACCAGATCACGAGGTTGCCCGCGTCGTAGATCGCCGCCGTCGTCCCGCCGGCCAGCGACTCCTGGTAGAACCAGACCGGCTTGAGGTCGCCCGGCCAGGCCCACCACGGCGACGACGCTGGATGAGGTGAGGTCAGCCCGTTGTGGTAGCCGTACATCTGGCGGGTCAGGTCGAGAAGTGTCTGGCCATCGTGCCCGGCGGGCACACCGGCCCACAACTGGTGGCCATCGATCATCGCCCACGGGATGTACGAGATCACGTACACGACAAGCGGGATCGCCAGCAGGGCGCCGGCCGCCCAGAGCAACGGCAGACCGGCCAGCCAGCCCGGCCGCAGCCAGCCATCGGGTGGCGGCTCGGGCGGCTCGAGCAGTCGTCGCGGATCCGAGGGTCCGGGCGGCGCTGCGAGCGGCCCGTAGCCCAGCCGACCGCCCCACGTAAAGGCAAGAGCGACGAGCAGCGAGCCGAACGCAAGCAACAGCGCGACCATGAAGACGGTGATCCCGAGCGGGCCGACGACCAGCATCGTCTGGAGTTGCCCGGTGGCCAGCCCGCCGAAGAAGACGATGGCCCCCAGCGCCGCCGGTGCCCCGAGGGCTAACCACTGCTCCTCGTCGGTCCAGGCGACCGGGTGGAGGACGGCCACGACCACCGCCAGCAGGGTGAGCCCGATCATGATCAGCAGGAAGGTCACGTTCCCGATCCCGCCGCCCTCGGGCACGGCCACCGCCATGTAGCCGAGGACGCTGGTGAGGCCGATCAGCCCAAGGATCGCCAGTACCCGGCCCAGCGCGCTGCGCACGAGCAGGAGCAGGACGAGGGCGCCGATGGCGTAGGCAGCGACCCACTTCGAGGCAAGGGCCAGCCCGAGCAGCACGCCGATCACCGGCATCCCGATCCAGAAGGCAGCGCGGCTCCTCCACCAGCCGGTCCAGAGCGCGGCGAAGATGGCGTAGGCAGCCACGATGAACAGCCCCACGTAGACGTCGTTCATGCCGATCCGCGACTGGACGAACATCATGCCGTCGAGCAGGACGAACGCCCCGACCAGGCCGGCGACGAGACGGCGTCTGAACAGGATCCGCGCCAGCAGGTACAGGAAGCCCGCCATCAGCGCGCCAGCGATGACCCCGGGGAGCCGCCACGCGAACGCGTGCGAGCCGACGTCGATCGATGCGCTGGTGCCCTCCGTACCGAACACCAGCAGCTCCTCGCGGTCGCCGGCCGGGTACATCGGTTCCACGTCCATCGCCCAGCCGGCCGGGACCATCCCGGCGGGGAGCGCCGCGTCGGCATAGACCGCGTCGGCGTGCGGCTCGACGACATACACCGTCCAGTCGTCGGAGACCCTCGCTACCCCGTCGACCGTCGTGGACGGTGCGCGGCCAAGGATGTGGACCTGCTGGGCTGCCTCGTCATAGGCGATGGACGTCCCCGGCCCCGGGAGCGGATGACGGCCCTTGCTCACCGGTCCGTTCCTGGCTCCGTCCCCGCCGACCGTGATGACTTCGTAGCCCGGGTCGTCAGCCGGGCCGGTCGTGGCGTACAGCCGCGGGTCGTCGATACCGCTGACCTCGGCGAGACCGTGGGCCCCGCCGTCCATCGGGATCGTGCTCGAGACCCCGGCTGTGGTCGGATCGATGAACGAGACCCCATCCGCGGTGGCCACCGCGATCCGCGGCAGGTCGACGATCTCGAGCCCCGCCAGGCTGCCGTCATCGATGGCCGACTGGATCGCCTCTCGATCCTCGCTTCCGCCCGGGCTGCCCAGCACGACCTGGGCGTCCGGGTCGGTCGCAGCGTCCAGCCGGGCGCGATAGTCGGACGCATCGCCGTCGAGCAGCTCAGCCAGCTTCTTCACCACGGCCGCGGGGTCATCGATCTCCGACGGCGTCGCCAGGATGGCGGCACCGGTGCCGGCCTCGGCCAGATCGGCGATACCGGGAAGGTCGGCGGTACCCACGACCGCACCCGTCGAGACGTCGACGCTCGAGAGCCGCGCCTCGGAGGCGGCGATGACGTGCCCGCCGTCATCGCTGACCAGCAGGTGCCGGACCGGGTGATCAAGCTTCGCCAGGTCGGCAGCGACAAGCCCGTTGCCCGTCCCACCGAGGCCGATCGCGGACAGGTCCAGCGTCGCGACCCGACCGTCGTCGTAGCCCACGACCAGCTGCTCGGCCGTCGGGTCGACCGCGAGTGCACTCGCTCCGGGTGCGACCACCACACCGACCAGGGCACGGGTCACCAGATCGTAGCTGCGGATCTCGGTGCCGGTCGCGATGTGCACCCGCTCACCGGCCGGGCGCCCGGTCACGACGTCGTCACGACGATGCTCGATGGCGACCGCCCGGACCGTAACCCCGAGCTCGCTCGTGGCGCGGACGTGATCACCACCCCACAGGACGAGCCCGCCGGCCATCGCGTACTTGGCGAGGTGCGGATGGGTCCATTCGTAGATGTCGTGGTCCAGCCCGTAGCGCCAGCCCTGCAGGAACTCCGTCGCGGTCCGCGCGTGATAGACCTCGTCGAAGTGCATCTGGTACGGCTCTTCCAGGCGGAACGTCCGTGAGCCGAACGACACGAGGACCAGCACGACGAGCAGGAAGGCGTCGAGTCGATCGAGCCGTCCGCCGCGCTCGTGTGACAGCGACGCGCTGAGGTCGGCGCGTGAAGGGGTCTCGGCGAACCGATCGCGGAACCAGCCACTGAAGCCGGCTTCGGCGAACGGACGCCGCGCGCTCCAGGTCGGGAGGACATAGCGGCCGGCCGGACGCTGCGCCGCTCTCTCGACGCCCGCGGCGGCGGCTCCCGCCGCGGCTCTCGCTGTCCATGTCGCCGCTGTCCATGTCGCTGCGGCCCCTGTCGCTGCGGCCCCTGCTGCTCCCACCGCTGCCACCGTCGGTATATCTACGCCCACCCCGACCGCGCCGCCGTCCCAGCCCGGTCCCTCGTCGGTTGTCGCCAGGTCGTCTGCGGCCACACCCTCGCCCGCCGCTTCTGCTTCCTCGACAAGCCGCTCGTGTGCCCCGGCGCGGAGCTGGAGCAGGGCCCAGATGAAGGCCACGGTGTGGACGATCGCGATGATCGTGATCGCCCCCTGGGACCGGATCGCCCCACCGACCCCCAGCCAGTCGCTGATGGACGGGTTGTCCGGATAGAGTGTGGTCAGGACGACGTACATGTTCAGGAACGTCGCGATCGACAGCAGGACATAGGCGATCCGCCAACGCACCGAGACCGCGAACAGGATCGCCCCGATCGCAAAGAACGGGAAACCGTAGCGCTCGTGGACACGCGTCGGGACCGCAAAGAAGGCCAGGGCGAGGACGGCTAGGGCGACCAGCAGCGTGAGTCGATCGGGCCGGCGCGCGGCCACCCACAGTACCGCCAGGATGGTCGCGACCAGCAGCGTCGCGCCGACCACCACGGCCGGGACCGGTCCGAACATCGCCGTCCCAGCGCCACACCGGTCCACGACCGGCTGGACGGCGTCACACACCCACACACCGGCGTTGGCGAGGCTGTTTCCCGTGTCGCCGCTGACCAGCGCCCAGATGTTGTGGGCGTTGACCGTGAGGTATGGGTAGCCGCCTCCGGCGATCACCACCTGCTCGAGCAGACCCGAGCGTACGAACGGCGCAGTGGGCGTGAACTCCAACACCGACAACCCGAACGGGAAGCTGATGACGACCGCGGTGAGGAAGCCGGCCAGGCCGGTCGTGACGATGCGCCAGGCGGATCCAGTCCGTGCCTCCCACCTTCGGAAACGCGCGAGCGCTCCCGGGGATCCGGTCGCCGCCATCGCCCCTGCCGTGTCCGACCCGTCAGCGGCAGCGGTCCCGGGGCTCGCCGCGACATCGGGCTCGTCCCCGTCGGGCACCGCTACCGGCCACAGCGCACGCCGGATGGTGATGACGGCCACCAGCGGCACCAGGATCCCGAGCTGCGGCTTGATGATCGCGGCGATGACCGTGAAGATCGCCGCCCGCTCCGGCCTGTCGCGCCACAGTTCCCGAAGGGCGAGCAGCAGGAAGACGACCCCAAACGAATCGACCTGGCCCCAGACCACCGAGTCGAACCACGACACCGGGTTGAGGACGGCCACGAGGGCACCGCCGAGGGCCAGACGCTGACTTCCGCCGAGCTCGCGCACCATCGACCAGACGAGCCAGCCGATGGCGAGGTCGGCCAGGATCGGCGGCACCTTGATCAGGTCTCCGATCCCACCGATCGCCCCGCCGACGATACCGACCAGCCAGAGCACGAGCATGTAGCCCGGCGTGTAGTCATGGAAGAAGTCGCGTGCGTAGAAGCCGCCGAGGCCGTTGGTCGCGAGGTCGGACGCCCAGAAGCGGAACGCGTTGAGATCCTGCTCGAATCCGGAGCCTGGCAGCAGGTATGCGATGATGACGCGGAGGGCGAGCCCGAGCGCGAGGACGATCAGGATCGCGCCGACGGCTCCCTGCTTCCCGGTCGACCGCGCAGGCGCTCCCGTGCCTCGCTCGAGCCCACCGGATGCGGGGCCAGTCACCGGGTAGAACGGCTCCTGCACGAGCGTGGAAGGTGGACCGGAGCGTAGCACAGGGTCGCCCCGGGGGACCGCGGGCGGCCGGCCCGACGGAAACTAGGACGACGCGGACTGATCGCCGGCTGGTCATCACCGCCGGCGTGCTGCTCGCGCTCGCTGCGCTCGGGATCTATCTCGCGACCGGGACCCAGCGCTACTACGACCACTTCGTGTGGCAGGCGGCCGCATTCCTCGAGGGCCAGGCGGCGATCCGCTACCCGGTCGCCGCTAGCGCGACGTCACACGGCAATCTCTACTTCCAGGACGTGTTGTCGATCCCGACCTCCGACGGGATCGCGCGCGGTCTGCTCCCGTTCCCGCCGCTGCCAGCGGTCCTGCTTGTGCCGTTCGTCGCGGTCTGGGGCCTCGCCACCCCGGACGGTCTTCTGTTCACGGCGCTCGCTGCGATCGATGTCGCGATCTGCTGGTGGATGCTCGGGCGTCTCCGGGTCGATGCCCCGATCCGTCTCGCGACGGCGGTCTTCTTCGCCTTCGGCACGGTCTTCTGGTACACCGCCCAGGTCGCGACCACGTGGTATCAGGCACATATCGTGGCCGTCGGACTCACGATGCTGGCCATCGGGGTTGCCCTCGGCGGGGACCGCGACGCTGATCGGGATCCTGATCAGGACGCCGAGGACACCGATGACGGCCGTCGCATCGCTTCCCAGACCGAGCGCGCGCCCGTGGTCAAGCGCGCAAGCGTGGTCAAGCGCGCACCCGTGGTCGAGCGCTCGACACGGCTGGGTCGCACCCTACGGGTCGAACCCCGGCAGTTCCTCGCCGGGCTCCTGTTCGGGCTGGCCGCGACCGCCCGACTGACCGTCGCCTTCGGCGCCCCATTCTTCCTGTTCGTCGGTGCCGGTGGGAACCTGCGCCGACGCGGCTGGTCCGCTGGACTTGGGGCCGTCATCCCGATCGGGCTGCTGCTGGTCTACAACCTCGTCTCGTCCGGACATGTCCTCCAGCCCGCCTACGACTACCTGTATCGACTCGAGACTCTCGCCTATCCTGCCCTGGGCTACCACGCCGACTGGGGCGTCGAGGACCCGCGCTACCTGCCCCAGAACTCGGCGATCATGTTCCTGACCCCGCCCGTCGTGTTCCCGTCCCGACTGCCCGACTCCCTTGGCGTCAACGCGACCCCGGTCTGTACGGAACCGGGCGCCGAGCGCGGTCTTTTCGACGCCGACTGTCCACTGGCGGTCCCGCGCGACATCGGCATGAGCATCCTCCTGACCAGCCCGGCCTTCCTGCTGATGATCCCTGCGCTTCGACGCTACGGACGCAGCCGGCTGGTCACGGGCGCGGCCCTCGCGACGCTGTTCATCGTCGTCGTCAACCTGATGCATTTCAGCCAGGGCTGGGTGCAGTTCGGTTATCGGTTCAGCAACGACGCGGTGCCATTCGCGCTCATCCTGGTCGCGCTCGGGGCGCAGCGACTCGTGGATCGCGGTCAGCGCTGGGCGATGCCACTGACGGCGACCCTCGTCGTGGTGTCCGTCGCGGTCAACGCCTGGGGAGTGGCATGGGGGAGGCTACTCGGATGGTGAGGCGTCGCCTCGCGCTCGTGGCGCCGCCGATCGTCGTCGGCGTGATCGCCTTCGTCGCGATGCGCCTCACGATGCTGCCGGGCGTCGACTTCTGGGATACCGCGGAGCTCCAGACGGTTGCGCCGATCCTGGGCACGGCGCATCCGACCGGCTTCCCGACGTATGTCCTGCTCGGCTGGGTCATGAACGCGCTGTTTGCCCCATTCGGCGAGCCGGCGTTCCGGATGAACCTGTTTGCTGCGATCAGCGTCGCGATCGCAGTCGGGCTGACGGTCGACCTTGTGCGCGTCCTGACCCGCTCGATCCCGCTCGGCGTCTTTGCCGGCCTCGGGCTGGCGTTCACCGAGATCGTCTGGTCGATCGGGACGCATGCCGAGGCCCACTCCCTGCACCTCCTGCTCGTGGTGCTCCTGTTCCGTTCGCTGGTCGGCTGGGAGCTGAGCGCTCGGGGAGCCTCGGAGTCTGGCGTCGGCGGCCACGGCGACGGTGGCCACGGCGACGGCGGCCACGTCGGAGTCGGCGACGGCGGCCACGTCGGAGTCGGCGGCGGCGTCGGCCACGGCGGCTCCACCCGCGACGATCGCTGGCTCATCGCGGCGGCGGTCGTCTTCGGGCTCTCGATGGGCAACCATTCGCTGACCCTGCTGCTGGCCCCGGCGGTCGGACTGTACGTGCTCGCGGTCGATCCCCGGATCTGGCGCCGACCGCGCCTGGTCGTCGGTTGCGTCGTTGCCCTCCTGGGCACCATGGCCCTCGTCTTCCTTGAACTGCCCCTGAGGGCTGGGCCATTTCGCGCGGCACTCGTCTACGGGCGTCCCGAGACCTGGGACGGGTTCTGGTACGTGGTCCTTGCCGAGCAGTTCCGGGGCAGCCTGGTCGCCCCGTTCACGGACATCCCCGCCAAGATCGCGGCCCTGGTGGACCGGACGGTCGCGGGCTTCGGACCGCTCGCCGTACTGCTTCCGATCGGGCTCGTCGCCACCATCCAGATCCGGCCGCGCTACGCCTTGCTGTCGGGGGTGAGCCTGGCCATCACGGTCTTCTTTGCGGCGTCATATGTGAATGCCGACATCGGGCGGTACTACCTGGTGCCGGCCTTCATCGCCTGGACCTGGCTGGCCATGCTGGCTGCCGCAATCGCGAGTGCGGTCCGCATCGGTGATGCCCGGGTGGACGGTGGCGGCAGCGATAGACCCGGGACCGAGACGACTGGGCGCGCCTCCGTCCTGCGACCGACGACCTGGGTTGCCGTCGCCCTGGCCATCGTCCTGCTGATCCCGACCGGGCTCGCGATCGGCGGCCGCTGGACACGGGTGGACCGCAGTCACGACCGGGCCGCCGCCCTCTGGCTGGACCGGGCGCTGGACGCCATGGCGCCCGATGCGGTCGTGGTGAGCTGGTGGAGTTACTCCACCCCGTTATGGTACGCACAGCACGTCGAGGGACGACGACCCGACATCACCATCATCGATGACCGGACGCGCCTCGACCAGGACCTTGGAGACATCTTCGACGTGATCGATGCCAACCTGCCCACGCGCCCGGTGTACGTGATGCGCGCCGACCCGAAGGAACAGCGTGAGCTCGCCGAGCG
>CAYNGM010000097.1:0-7711 GCA_964396565.1 uncultured Anaerolineaceae bacterium
GATCGTCGTCCTGGTGGTGCTGTCGACCTCGATGCTGGTCTTCTCGTCATGGCTTGAGCGACGCTTCTCGCCGTGGCGGACGACAGGTCGGGGGCGCTGACCGATGGTCGCGGACGCTGCCCTCATCGACACTTACGATCGCCCACCGGTCGAACTTCCAGGACGTGAGCCATCGCTCCTGGAACGGATACGTGGGCGGATCGGGTGGAAGGGCGCCGTCATCATCGAGGTCGCCATCCTGATCGTCCTGTGGGAGATCCTGATCAGCGGCTTCAAGGTCTTCCCACCAAGCCTCTTCCCGGCGCCGAGCGCCGTCCTTGTCGAACTCGTCGACTTCGTGACATCCGGCAAGTTCTTCAAGCACCTTGGTTTCAGTGCTGGCAACTTCGTCGTCGGGTACCTGCTGGCCGCGGTCCTTGGATCGACCCTTGGCTTCCTGCTGGGCAGCTTCATCACGTTGCGCGGGATCGTTCTGCCGGTCCTGTGGATCTTCTACGCCACTCCGCGCCTGGCCATGCAGCCGTTGCTTCTGCTGTGGCTGGGCTTCGGTAACGCACCCAAGATCCTGATCATCTTCCTGCTGGCGTTCTTCCCGATCGTGTTCGTCGTCCTCGAGGGCGTCCGCGACACGGACCCGGCCCTGCTTCGGTCCGCCCGGGTGTACGGCACCAAGGGCGTCGCCATGTACACCAAGATCCTGCTGCCAGCCGCTCTGCCGTTCGTTCTCGTGGGTCTGCGCCTCGGGATCGCCCGAGGTCTGGTCGGCGTGATCATCGGCGAATGGATCGGCGGCAATCAGGGCCTTGGCTACCGACTGCTGCTGGCGGGCCAGGAGTTCCGGGTCGACGAGATCCTGGCCATCACGTTCATCCTGATCCTGATAGCCAACGTGTGCATGGCCCTGCTGTCTGCAGTCAGGCGACGATTGGCTCCGTGGGCCGACGAGGACGCCTAGTCAAACCCGGCCGACGGGGGAGCCCATGGCCCCCGAACGCACTCGATCCAGGAGGTTCGACGATGGTCCTCATGCTGACCAACGATGAGGTCGCAAGTGTCCTGACGATGCCGGCCTGCATCGAAGCCCTGGACGACATCTTCCGGGAGTACGCGGCTGGTGAGGCGGTGCGCAAGCCCAAGACGGAGGTGTGCGTACCGGATGCGATCCCCGGCTGGCTCTACCGCTCGTCGACGATGGAGGGTGCCAGTCGGAAGTACGGGACGTTCGCGATGCGCTTCCACTCCAACATGGTCAGTCGCAGTGCGGACGGAACGCGCCTCGCGAACTACGCCGTGCAGCCGGGCACCTACCTTGGCCTCGTCTTTGTCTTCGACATCCACAATGCCGAACTCCAGGCGATCATGCCCGACGGTGTCTTCCAGCACATGCGGACGGGTGCGTCCGCCGGGATAGCCGCGAGGTACCTTGCCCGACCTGGTGCCCGGACCGTCGCCATCATCGGGGCGGGCGGGATGGCGCGCACCCACCTCGAGGCGATCGCCGCGACGATCCGCCCCGATCGGGCAAGGGTGTACTCGCCGACACCAGCGACTCGCGACGCCTTCGCCGCGGAGATGAGCGCGAAGCTAGATCTCGAGGTGCTCGCCATGGATGATCCGGCGGAGGCGGTTCGCGGGGCCGAGGTGATCGCGACGACCACCAACTCCACCGTACCGACGATCGACGCTGCGTGGCTCGAGCCCGGTCAGTTCGTGACCTACGTCACAAGGCTCGAGATCGATGCGGGCGTGGAATCCCGGGTCGACAGCCACTTCACGCTGGATCAGCGCATCTTCTCCGGCATGGAGGGTGGGGCCTGGATCCGCTATCTGCCTGGGCGCACCGACGCCGAGATCGAGGAGAGGATCCGCGGTTTCGGTGATGCCCCGGACCCCAGTCTGATCGACGTCCTGGCCGGGCGCATCGAGGGTCGTCGGTCCGCCGACGAACTGATCCTGTTCAACAACAATGGCCACGAAGGTCTGCAGTTCCCATCGGTCGCGGCGGTCATCTACCGGGAGGCACGGTCACGAGGGCTGGGTCATGAGATCCCGACCGAGTACTTCCTTCAGGACATCAAGAACTGATCGGGCCCGCGCTGGCCGGCTTGCGGCCGCATCCGCGACACCATTCGCTGGCGATCACTGGATGGATACAATCCCTTGCGTCATGGACACCAACTCGATAGAGTTTGGCACCGCGCGGCGGGAGGGTCGTGCAGGGGCCGGGGCGTAGGCCCCGGATCGCATCGTTGGGTCGAGGTCGTCGGCCCTTCCAAGAGGAGGCAGACTCGATGAACCGTCTTCCATCGTGGTCGCGCACCCGTCCCGCGGCAGCAGTGCTGCTGTCGATGGGGCTACTGGTCGCAGCGTGCGGCAGTACCGGCAGCTCGTCCGCACCCCCGGCCAGCAGCGCGCCGACGGCTGCGGCGTCCGCTTCGGGCGGTGCCGACCTTGGTGCCCCGGAGAAGACCGATCTCAAGATCGGCTATCGGACCAATGACGCCGGGAACCCGGCGGCGATCATGATCGCCATCGAGAAGGGCTACTTCAAGGACGAAGGCCTGACCGTTGAGCCGGTGCTGATCGACGATGTCGATGCGGCGCTGATCGGCGGCAGCCTCGACCTCGCCATCTTCGACCCGGACGGGTCGGCCAACCACATCAACGAGGGCGTGCCGATCCGGATGGTCGCCGGCTGGCGCGACAAGGAAGCGATGATCATCTTCGCCGGCAAGGGGATCAACACCGTGGCTGACCTGGCTGGCAAGGACGTCGCCCTCGGCCTCGGCGCCGGCGACCCGGCGACGAAGATCCGGACCGATGCGCTGAAGGCGGCCGGCTGGGATCTCGAGAGCGCCAACGTCAACTTCGTCAACCCACCCGGCTTCTCCAACGCGCGCATCCAGCTCCTGCTTGAGGGCAAGCTGGCCATGACCTACGGGTTCCCGCGGCACCGCGCCCAGGTGACCGACGCCGGGGGCAAGATCATCGTCGACGAACTCAACGAGGAGATGAGCGACGTCGTCATCGCCAAGCAGGACTTCATCGACGCCAACCAGAACACCCTGGCCCGCACCTTCCGGGCACTGATCAAGGCCAAGGACTTCCTGCTCGATCCGAACAACAAGGACGCGGTCATCGAGATCGTCAAGAAGTACGACGTCCCGGCTGAGCCCAAGGACATCGAACCGTGGGATGCGCAGCTGGTCATCCACTCGCAGAACCTGTCGCTCCCCGAGGCGAACCTCGATGAGAACCTGCGTCTTGCGGACGTGCAGAACCCGGGCTTCGACAAGCTGACTGATCTGCGCGCCCTGCGCGCCGCATGGGCGGCAATGGGGATCACCCCGCCCCAGTGACCTGATCCACCCGACCAGAGCATGACCCGGAGCCTCCTCGACCACGTCGGGGAGGCTCCGTCGTTCCAACCGGGAGTCGACCGATGACCGCGCGACCAAGGATCGCCCTCTTCTCCGGCCCGTTGGGGACCATCGAGAACACCGCGCCGCTGATCACCAGCGACAAGGCACGAGCCAGGTACGGCCTGCCGATCAACCACTCGTCCCGGTTCGATGCGCTACGTCCACAGCGCTTGGCGGCGCCGGTGACCGTCTACGTCGAGCAGTTCAGCGCGCATCCGCTGGAGGCTGATGCTGCCGCCCTGTACGCGCCGCCTGATGGCTTCGTGGACGGGAGCGGCGCGTTTCACGCTGAACGCCAGTCACCCGATGACAAGCCGGTCTACGCCATCGAGTTGCGCCCTGACGATGGGCTCTATCCCCTGCCCTACTTCGGGCGGCAGGCCGATGGCTCGGCGTGGGACGCCACGGGTTCGACCCCGGCCGCACCGGCCGAGCGGTCACGCCAGACGTTCCTGCCTGACGCCTCGCGGCTGGTCGAGGAGATCGACCGGTTTGGCGTGGGGCCGGACGGCCACGCCTCGCGCCTGTCGGCGCTGGCCGACTTCGACCATATCCGCGTGCTGCCATCGGGAGGCTACAGTCACGGCCTCGCCGAGGCGCAGCGCTCCGACCTCGGAGAAGGCGACATCGACCCCGAAGCGCTCGGCATCGACTACTTCCCCTATTTCCCGCCGATGCTCCGCCGGGACCCGCCGCTGGCGAGCCTCGCCCGCATCCTCGACATCGTGAGCGCGACGCTCTCCAATGATCGCTACGACGGTGCCGTCTGGCTCGAATCAAGCATCGGTCTCGAGGAGACCGCCTACTGGTTGGGCCTGCTCGTCGACACGGCAAAGCCGATCGTCGCGGTCTGCGCTCCGGAGTCACCCCACGGCGTTCTGGGCAACACGGGCGACCGCAACCTGGTCGATGCCGTGAGCTACATCACCTCGGGGGTCTGGGCGGACTCGGCGGGCCATGATCGGGTCGGACCGGTCCTCATCGACAGCGGCCGGATCCTGAGCGCTCGCGAATCCATGAAGACGGATGCCCGCTCTGGCGGGCTTGTCGGCACTGGCTCGGTCGGTGTCATCGGCAACATCGCGCGGACGGAACGACCACACCTCGCGATGGTCCCGCGGCGGCGGTCGACCCACCGCTCTGCCCTGCTGGCGTCCGGCTGGCCGGCGAGCGTCCGTGGTGTCGTCGGCGCCTCCGACGGGGGCGAGCGACAGGTGGTCGAGGTCGTGCTGCGCGACCCGGGCGGACGGGTTCGGCCCGAGGTCCTGCCGCGCGTGTCGATCGCCAAGAACGGGCGCTATGTCGTCGACGAGGAGCGGACGGTCGAGGCCTGGCTGGCCGGCGCGCTCGGCCAAGCGCCGCTGGCCGGGATCGTCGCCGAGGGCTCGACCCCGTACGGCGGCATGGACATGGCCACCGAGGCAGTCCTCCGACGGGCACTCTATTCGGGCGTCCCGTACGTCAAGGTCGGCCGTGGCAATCCGGAGGGCTATGTGACGCGTGATACCGCGCCATTCGGGATCGCCGGCGGTGACCTCGCGTCGCCCAAGGCTCGACTGTTGCTGATCGCCTGCCTGCTGCGCTTCGGCGCCCCACCGCCGGCGGTCGATCCGACCAGGCCGACGCCCGATGAGGTCGCGGCCGTATCCGGGCACCTCGCCAGGTTCCAGGAGGCCTTCGATGAGCACTGACCAGGATCCGCTCGCGGACGGCGGAGGAGGTCAGACCGATGATGGGTTCGTGCCGGCGCCATCGTTCATCGTGCGGGCCGGCGAGGGCGAAGGGGTCGGACTCGGGCGGATCGTCCTGCCCGGCGGCCCCAGCGGTGGTCTCTTCTCGCTCCTGGAGATCACCGGGCGGCCCGGAGTCACGGTTCCTGCCCACCTCCACCGTGACGCCGACGAAGTCTTCTTCATGCTGGAGGGGGAATTGATCGTCCGCACGGCAGAGGGTGAGGCGACGATACGTCCGGGTGATGCCGCCTTCGTGCCGCGTGGCGCGTGGCATGCCCAACGCAACCTTGGTGTCGGAGCGGTGCGCTGGCTGACCCTTTTCAGCCCGGCCGGGATGGAGGGCTACTTCGCCGAACGGGCACACCTTGTCCTGGCCGCACGGGCGGCAGGTGGCGATGGCCCGCGCGACTACGCCGGGATCGATCCGGATGTACACACGGAACTGCGCCGCCGCTTCGGGATCGTGATCACCGACGACTGACGGAGAACCGAGGCTCGCTGCCCGGCCGTCGCTGCCCGGGCGCCACCAGGCGTCGCCAGCGGGATCAGGCGCCGGGATCGATCAGGTCGTAGGTGTCAGGCACGAACAACTCTCCGACATCGAGGTCGCGCACGGCGATGCCCTGCTCGCTGGCATAGCGCACCGCGGCGTCCAGCTCGGCGCGGTTGTCGGCGACGCCGTACGGCCAGTACTTCGCCCCGAACAGGGCCTGCGCTGCCTCCAGCTCCTCGACCATCCAGGGCAGCATCACCGCTAGCGTCCCCGTTGATCGCAGCCGGCGCAGAGCGTGTGCCTTGGCCGCACAGAAGGCATCGAACAGGCTACGCGCCACCCACGGCTCGGCGCGGAGCACATCCTCCCGCAGGACCACGACGTGCATGATCGGGAAGAGACTCGTGCGGCGGTAGTAGTCGGTCTCCACCGTCCGGAAATCCGGAAAGAGCCGCACGATGTTCGGATCGCCCTCGGCAACGACGCGCGGGAGGTGCGGTACGAACAGGGCATCGATGTCGCCCGCAGCGAGCATCTCGCCCAGGCTCCGATCCGGCGGTGCTGCCTCGACATGGACGCCAGCGGGGATGGCGACCGGGGCGCGTTCATGTTCCCCTGGTTCGTCGGTGCCACCGAAGACCCACGTGAAGTCCTGCGGGACGATGCCGTGGTCGTCGCGCAGGAAACCACGGGTCCACAGGTTCGATGTGACCTGGTACTGGATGGTCCCGACACGCCGTCCCCGCAGATCACTCGGAGTGGCGATCCCGGCATGCCTGTTCACCCAGATATAGCCATGCCTGAACATGCGTGACGGGAAGACCGGGATGGCCATCAGTCGATGGTCGTCGCGCGCCCGGAAGTTAAGGTAGGTCGAGAGGGAGAACTCGGCGGCCGGGAACTCCCGGTCACGAGCCACCCTCGCGAACAGGTCACCCGGCTCCATCAACACGCAGGTCAGATCGATCCCGTCGGGTCGGACGGTGCCGTCGACGAGCGCTCGCGTCCGGTCGTAGTCGCCCATCGCGATGGTCAACGGAAAGCCAGTCATCCGGGTTCCTCCTCGGGAACGACGCTGGGCGCCGGTCGATCAGACGCCGACCGCGTTCGACAGCGCCGGCTCGACCTCCGCGGCGATCATCCGCATACCGGCGATGGTGTCCTCGACGGTCAACGGCAGGAACTTGAGGTCGAAGGTCGTGACCCCGACATCGACATAGCGCTGGATCCGGGCACGAACCTCGTCGGGGTTTCCGGCGAAGGTGGCATCGAAGAGTGGCCCGTCGCCCTGGAACCGGTGCGACAGTGAGTCACGCATCGCGCTGCGCGCCCGCTCGCCGTCGGCGTCGATGGCGGCGAAGATGTTGATGGCCAGGTCCGGTACCGGGCGGCCGAGCTCGGCGGCCTTCGCGACGAGCCGCTCGCGACCAGCGGCCACGACCTCCACCGACGGCTGGCTTGGGAACCAGCAGTCGGCCAGGGCGACCGCCCGGTCCTGGGCGGCATCCGAGCGGCCACCGATCCAGATCGGCGGACGTGGGCGGGCGACGGGCTTCGGGTACAGGTCGATGTCCTCGAATGTCACGAACTCGCCCGAGTACGAGGCGCTGTCCTGGGTCCACAGGGCATCGAGGACGCGGATGTACTCGTCCATCATCCGGCCGCGATGGCCCTGGACGTTGAACGTATCGAACTCGCGGATCGCGATGCTCCCGTGCGCCTTCAGGTTCTGGCCCTTGTCCTCGCCGCGACCACGCAGCGCCCCGACGCCCACGCCGACGATGAGCCTGCCGTCCGACAGGGCGTCAAGGGTGGATGTCTCCTTGGCCAGCCAGACCGGGTTCCGATAGGGCAGGACATAGACACCGGCGATCAGTCGTGCCCGCGTGGTCCGGGCGGCCACGAAGGCCAGCGTCGTGTGCGCCTCGAAGACCGCGCGATCCTCTCCGCCATGGGCCGTGCCACACGGCGAGACATCGGTCCCGGCGAGCAGGTGGTCCTGGACCGATACGTCCCAGTCCAGTTCATCGGCGAGGTCGGCGATGCGTACGATCGCGGCCTTG
>CAYNGM010000098.1:0-7610 GCA_964396565.1 uncultured Anaerolineaceae bacterium
CCTTGACGATATGATCGATACCGCTGGCACCACCGTCGTTGTGACCGTCACGAACCTCAGCACCAACCAGTCGGGCGGGACGTCCATCGGCTGTATCAAGATCGGGGCCGGGGACCTGGTCGACGTGTGGGCCGCCGGAGTGAAGGACATCTCGGGCGGCAAGGACTGGAACGTCACATTCTCGTCCAGCCATCCGCATGTCATCACGGCCAAGGCCGCGACCAGCAACGACCGATTGGTCGGCGGAACGACCAACGACTGGATCAAGGTCAGCGTCGACACGACACCCATCTCCGCCGGCGCAACGGAATGGACGGTGACGGCATACCAGGGCCGCAGCTGTACCAATCCTGGCCCGACGGTCATCGACATCCCGATCGACGTCGGACCGGCGCCGACGCCGTCTCCCACGGCGACCCCGACCGCGACACCGACCCCGACCCCGACACCGACACCGACCCCGACAAGGACACCGACGCCAACCCCATCGTCGACCGCAACCCCATCGTCGACCGCAACACCGGCGCCGATCCCGACTGGCAGCGCATCACCGACACGCACCCCGACCCCGACGGTCAGTCCCACGCCGACTTCGGCGCCCACGCAGAGCACGGTCCCGACCGCCTCAGCCACCGACGGCGCCCCTGCCACGGGCGGACCGACCGCCTCTACCACCGCGAGCCCCGCGGTCCCGACCGCGAGCGCATCAGCGTCATCGAGTCCTTCGCCAGGGCCCCTCGCCGCAGGGCCGGTGAGTCCACCACCGCCGCCTGGCGACGGCGGGGCCACCGATCACGGCGGCTCTGGCACTCAGATCATCGAAGTCGGACCGTTCGTCGTCGGGGGTGCGACCGATGCGACGTCCGGGACCGGAGACGAGCCACGCGTCAGCCCCGCGTTCGGCCTTGTGTCCCTTGGTGTCGAGTGGGCCATCCCGGCGGTCGTCATGACCGTGCCGAGCCTCCTCATCATCCTGGTCATCGTCGCCCAGGCGATGGGCGCGTTCGCCTGGATCCCACTCGTTCAGCGGAACGTCGGCTCCCTCGGACTCGGCCGCCGGCGCGGTCCTCGGCGGTCGGGCACCGGCTCGCGCTGAGGCCTTCGCCAAGGGGCCGGGATCGCGTCAGGACGCCGACCCGGACGCCGACCCGCGCCCCGATCTGCCCGCCGCCCGCGCACCGACTCGCGGACCGACTCTGGGCAAGACGCCGGCCAACGCCGAGCGGCTGGTATCCTCGCCGGCGGAGAGGTGGCCGAGCGGTCGATGGCGGCGCTCTTGAAAAGCGCAGGGTCGCAAGATCCCGTGGGTTCGAATCCCACCCTCTCCGCCACAAGCTGATCGTTGTCCCGCCCATCGGCCCCGGAGCCATCAGCCGCGGAGCCATCAGCCGCGATCTCCGATCGGTCGGGTCCCGGTCAAGTCCCAGGACGTGATCTAACGCCGTGTCGCCCTTCAGGTCGGTTCGTGTCCCATCCCACGGGCGTACGGACGACGGAACCCCTGATGTGACTCCATCCACGCCCTTCCTCCGCCGGTTCTCCCACGGGACGGTACGATCGACGACGGAAGACACCCATGCGCGTGTCAATCGGCGGTTCGGCCGTCCGTAGTCCCATGGGGTGGGAACCGTGGCGTCCCCGTAACCGCGGACCCACCCGGTGGGAACCGTGGCGTCCCCGTAACCGCGGACCCACCCGGTGGGAACCGCGGGGCCCCGGAACCACCCCGCCCCGTCCCGAAACCGCCCCGCGCCCGCACCGAGCCCTCGGACCCTCCGCACCGCGGCGCCCCCTGCCACGACCTCGGCGAGGCCGCACCCCCACTCGAGACCACCCGCCACGAGACCACCCGCCACAGGCGTCGCCTCGGTCCTTGACGGTTCCGGCCGACCCTGCCACCATCCGCGCCACTGACGAACATATCAGGCTGTGAACGGGACGAGTACCCGTCGCACGTCGGCACAGAGACCCGGTGGCTGGTGCGAACCGGGGCGGCGACGGCGGGGAATGGACCCGGGAGCCTCCGGACCGAACGTCGGGACGCGAACGCGACCCGCCAAGTAGGCTCCGGCGCAGAGCGCCAGCGATACAGGGCAGCGCCGATCGTCTCGGTACCGTGAGTTCCCACGGGGACCGCTGACCGTCGGTCACGATGAGTGCGGCACACGCCGAATGAGGGTGGCACCGCGGAAGGCACGACCTTTCGTCCCGGGACGAAACGGTCGTCATCGATTCTCTGAGGCCAACCCGATGTCCACAACCGATCCGATCAGCCTGACGCAGGCGAAGCGCCTGGCCACCGAAGCCGACACCATCCTGCTGCGCGCGACGCGCCCGGCAGACCTCGAGACCCCGATCGGGGCCTTCCTGCGTCTCGATGACGGCGGGCCGGCCTATCTGCTCGAATCGGTGGAGGGTGGTGAGCGCCTGGGGCGCTACTCGTTCCTGGGTGTCGGGCCGCGACGCCTTCTCGAGGTCCGCGATGGGGTCGCCCGGATCCAGACTCGACCCGTCACCGTCCCGACCTACGCCCCGGACCTCCCGGTCGAGATCAGCGACGGCGCCGACCCGCTGGCGACGATCAGGGCATTCGTGGCCAGACGCAAGGTCGCGCCGACGGCCGGTATGCCGCGCTTCACGGGCGGGGCGGTCGGTGCGCTCGCCTACGACGCGGTCTCGGCGTTCGAGCCGAGCGTCCCGATGCCGGATCGGGATCCAGTCGGCGTGCCCACCGCCGCGTTCATCGAGACCGACCTGGTGCTGGTGTTCGATCACCTGACTCACACCCTGAGCGCCATCGCCTCGCTGCATACCGAAGCGCCCGATCTCGAGGGGCGCTATCGCATCGCCGAGGCGGCCATCTTCGAGGCCCTCGAGCGGACGGCCCGTCCCTCGGCGACCGAGATCAACGGCGAAAGCGGTGCGCGCCGAGGTGCCGCTGGCCCGTCGGGTTCGTCCGCGCCGCTCCCTGGCCCCGTCGACACGAGCCTTGGGCGCGACGAGTACATCCGCGCCGTCGAGGTCGCCAAGGACGCGATCGCTGCCGGCGAGGCCATCCAGGTGGTCCTGGCCCGACGTCAGTCGTTCGCGCTGCCGACCGACATGGCGACCGGCGCCCCGCTCGACGGGGTCGGGCTGTACCGGGCGCTGCGGCGGGTCAATCCGAGCCCGTACCTGTACTTCGTGCGGACGGCGTCGTTCGAGGTCGTAGGTGCCTCGCCGGAGCTGCTGCTCCAGGCCGAGGGCGACCGGCTCACGACCCACCCGATCGCCGGGACTCGACCCCGGGGCGCGGATGCCCGCGAGGACGAACTCCTCGCCGAGCAGCTCCAGCGCGATCCCAAGGAACGGGCTGAACACGTCATGCTCGTCGATCTCGGCCGCAACGATCTCGGGCGGGTCAGCCGTGCCGGGACGGTCGCGGTGAGCAAGTACATGGAGGTGGAGCGCTACAGCCACGTCCTCCATCTGGTCTCGCACGTTGAGGGCCGCCTGCGGCCCGACCTCGATGCCCTCGACGCACTGCGGGCGGTGTTCCCGGCGGGTACCTTGTCCGGCGCACCGAAGGTCCGCGCGATGCAGCTCATCGCCGCCGCCGAGGGCGAGCGTCGCGGGCTCTATGGCGGGGCTGTCGGCTATCTCGGCTACGACGGGAACCTCGACACGGCCATCACCATCCGGAGCGCCGTGCTCAAGGACGGACAGGCTCATGTCCACACCGGCGCCGGGATCGTGGCGGGTTCGGTACCGGACAAGGAGTTCGAGGAGACCGAGCACAAGGCAGCGGCCCTGCGCCGGGCGATCGAGCTCGCGGCCGGGATCCCCGAGGCGCCCCGCGCGACCGAGACCGAGGTGTCGGCGTGATCCTCGTCGTCGACAACTACGACAGCTTCACGTTCAACCTGGTCCAGGCGCTCCAGGCGGCCGGTGCCGAGGTCCGCGTGGTCCGCAACGACGCGATCGACCGGGCGGGCGTCGAGGCACTCGCCGATGATCCCGCCGCGGATCTGCGAGGGATCGTCATCTCGCCGGGTCCGGGTGACCCGGGTGACGCGGGGATCAGCATCGAAACCGTCGAGGTGGCCGCCGCGCGCGAGATCCCGCTCCTTGGGGTATGCCTCGGCATGCAGTCGATGGCGGCGGCGTTCGGAGCGTCGGTCGTCCGCGCGCCGACCCTCGTCCATGGCCAGGCTTCCGAGGTCACCCACGATGGCGCCGGTCTGCTGGCCGGCATGCCCCCCGGGTTCATGGCTGCGCGCTACCACTCGCTGGCGGTGGATCCGGCGACGCTCCCCGACGAACTACGGGTCACGGCCATGAGCGAGGTCGATCGGGTGGTCATGGGCATCCGCCACGTTGCCCTGCCACTCGAGGGCGTCCAGTTCCACCCGGAGAGCGTCCTGACCCCACAGGGACCTCACCTGCTCGCGAACTTCCTGCGCCAGGCCGGCGAGGGTGAGGCGGAGCGTCTGGATGAAGCAGCGGGCACGTTCGCCACGGCCGGCCTCACGGGCATCGATGAGACCGGCGTCACCGGGAGTGGGGCCGCCGAGGGCGCCGGAGGCGTGCGATGAGCGATGTCGTCCGCGCCGCCCTGGTGACCATCGTGGAGGGTCGCACGCTGACGCTCGACGATGCCAGGCTGGCGATGGGTGCGGTCATGGATGGCGAGGCCACGGCGGCCCAGCTCGCGGCGATGCTGATGGGGCTGCGGATGCGCGGCGAGACCGTCGACGAGCTGGCCGGTTTTGCGACTGCGATGCGCGAACGGTCGTTCCACGTCGAGGCTCCGCCTGGGGCCATGGATATCGTGGGCACCGGCGGCGACGGATCCGGGACGTTCAACATCTCGACGGCGGCGGCGCTCGTCGTCGCCGCCTCCGGGATACCCGTCGCCAAGCACGGCAATCGGGCGATCACCTCGCGAGCGGGCTCGGCGGATGTGCTCGACGCGCTTGGAGTTCGGGTGGATCACGATGCTGCCTCGGCGGCGATCGCACTGCGCGAGGAGGGTTTCGCCTACCTCTTCGCGCCGCGGTTCCACCCGGCCATGCGACATGCCGGACCGACCCGCCAGGAGATCGGGGTCCGGACGGCGTTCAACCTCCTTGGACCGCTCACCAATCCGGCCGGGACGAGGCGCCAGCTCCTGGGCGTAGGTGACGCGTCAGCCGCGACGCGCTTCGCCGAGGTCGTCCATCGACTCGGGACGGAGCGGACGATCGTGGTCCACGGCGAGCGGGTCGACGAGCTGCCGCTCGATGGGACCGGGATCCTGTACGACATCACCGAGGCCGGGATCGAACGGCGGACGGTCGATGCGGCTGCCCTCGGGCTGGGGCGGGCCAGGACGACCCAGCTGGCCGGTGGCGACGCCGCCGCCAACGCGCGTCTTGTCGAGGCCGTCCTCCGTAGCGAGCCTGGCGCCCGGCGCGACGTCGTGCTGCTCAACGCGGGTGCGGCGCTGCTCGCCGGCGGGGCGGTCGAGACGCTCGAGGACGGGATCGAGCGCGCCGCGCTGACCATCGATGCGGGATTGGCACTCGAGCGCCTCGAGATGCTGCGGGCCGAGCGCCGCCGCGCCGAAGCCGAGGTACGGGCCGCCGCCGAAGAGACGGCCGCCACCGCAGCGACCGCCCCCGCGGATGGAGCGCCGGCGTGACCGCGACCAGTCCCACGACGCGTCGCAACGTCGTCCACGAGATCGCCGACCGACGCCGGGCTGACCTGGCCGCGACGCTCGGAGAGCCGGTGGACCTTCGGGGCTTGCCCGAGGTGCGGCCCATCGCCGAACGGCTGGCTGCCCCCGGCCTGCACCTGATCGCCGAGATAAAGCGCTCGTCGCCGTCGGCCGGGGCGATCGCCGCAGCAGACGACGATATCATCGCGCGCGCCCGTGCCTACGAGGCCGGTGGCGCAGCCGCCATCAGCGTCCTGTGCGAACCGCACTGGTTCGGCGGTTCGGTCGATGACCTGCGTCGCGTGCGCTCCGCGGTGGCCATCCCCGTCCTGGCCAAGGAGTTCGTGGTCGATGAGCGCCAGCTCGCGGTGCTGCGCGTCGCCGGGGCGGATCTCGTCCTGCTGCTCGCCGTGCTCCATCCGGCGCGACGCCTGGCTCGACTCGTGGAGAGGGCGCTCGAGATCGGTCTGGAGCCGCTCGTCGAGGCCCACGACGCGACCGAGTTGCGGGCCGCCCTCTCGACCGATGCGCGTCTGATCGGTATCAACAACCGCGACCTGCGCACCCTCGTCGTGGACACGTCGCGTGCCGAACGACTCCGTGAGGCGGTGCCGGACGACCGGCTTGTGATCGCCGAATCGGGGGTCCGGGATCCGTCCACGGTCGCGCGCTGGCGGGCTCTCGGGTTCGATGGCGCGCTGGTCGGCGAGGCCTTGATGCGCTCCGCGGACCCGAGTGCTGCGGCTCGCTCATTCGTGACCGCGGGTCGCTCGCCGGACGACCCGGCCAACCGTGATCGACGACCGTTCGTGAAGATCTGTGGAGTCACCGATGCCGAGGGTGCGCTCGCGGCCGTGCGGGCAGGGGCCGACGCGATCGGTCTCAACATGGTGCCCGGTACACCGCGGGCACTCAGTCTGGACGAAGCGGGCGAACTTGCCCGGGTCATCCGGTCTGCGGCGCCCCCGGACCGTCGCCCGTCGATCATCGCGATCACCGTCGATCCCGATGACGTCCTGTGTGATGGACTGGTCAACGACGTCGGGGTCGATGCCATCCAGGACAACGGCACGAGCACGACACGGGCGGTCGAGCACGGACCGCGACGCTGGAGGGCGCTGCATATCGGGGCATCAGTGGACGCCGGCACGGAGACGGCAGTCGAGAGCGCCGCGCGCGACCTGCTGGCGAACGGGGTCGAGCGGGTACTGATCGATACCGCCGGTGGGCGTCATCCGGGTGGCACGGGAGTCCGGGCCGATGTCGCCGCAGTCACGTCGGTCGCCCGCGCCGTCCCGATCACCCTGGCCGGCGGGCTCGATCCCGCCAACGTCGCCGGCGCCCTTCGATCGATGCCTGTCGTCGGGGTCGATGTCGCGAGCGGTGTCGAGCTGCCGCGGATCGCCGGCGAGCGACCGAGCAAGGACCCGCTCAGGGTCGCCCTGTTCGTGAAGCGGGCCAGGGCTGCCCGCGATGATCGACCCAACCTCCCGTTCGGCCCGACCCCCGTCCATCCGGGTCTGCTGGACGCTGACGCGGCCGGTCGCTGGGGGATGGAGCGCGACCTTGGCGGACGGTACGTCCCCGAGACCCTGATGGCCGCCCTCGTCCAGCTCGAGGAGGCGTACGCGGTCCTGCGCCACGATCCCCTCTACTGGTCCGAGTTGCGGGAGCTGCTCGCCCGGTTCGCCGGTCGCCCCACCGCCCTCTATCGGGCTGATCGGCTGGCGTCTGCGGTCGAGGGCGAGGCACATCGTCTGGCCGCCAGCGGCGCGCGTCCTGATGTCGGGATTCCGGCGCTACGGCTATACCTCAAGCGCGAGGACCTGGCCCATACCGGTGCCCACAAGGTCAACAACGCGCTCGGGCAGGCATTGCTTACCCGTCGGCTCGGCAAGAGCAGGGTGATAGCCGAGACCGGGGCCGGGCA
>CAYNGM010000099.1:0-7607 GCA_964396565.1 uncultured Anaerolineaceae bacterium
TCCCGGACGCGAAACGCCCGATCTGCCGGGTGAGCACTAGCCCACTGTGCCCGGGATCTCCGGGTAGTCGCAGTACTCCTGGCAAACGGCTGCCTCCTCCATGAGCTCGGCGACGCGATACGTCGCGAGCACGGCCGGACGCTCGTACTTCATGTGATCTCACCTCCTTTCGTCACGGAATCGACCTGCCCCGCCTGAGCGGGACGTGCGGTCCACAGGGATTGGACCCGGCGACCCAGGCGAGCCGCGAGTCCGGTCGGGATGCCGACGAGCGGACCGTGTCGGCGCGCGACACGCTCCAGTCGGCAATTCGTTCGTGAGATGGCCGCGATCGTGCGCGCCGATCGCCCGCCGCCGTCGAGTGTCATCACTCCCCCATCCAAGCGAGCGATGGAGCGCACGACCCCCAGAATCTCGGCATCGCTGACGTCCTCGGTCGCGAACGGTTCGGCGTCGCCCTTGGTGATCCAGCGACCATCAGGGCGGCGACCGACGATGCGATGGGCGACCACGCGACCGCCCTGGCTGAACACGATGACTTCACCCGTCGCCGTCGGGTCGGCACCGAAGTCCACGTCCAGGTCGTCGCCGGGCTCGATGAGCGGACGCATGCTCCCGCCGGTCGCCTCTATGGAGGCACGGACACGGTCGGCTCGCCACTGCCGGAACAACGCAGTGCGAGCCGCTCCCTTGCCTTCCGGCGAGAACGAGGATCCGGTCCTCGGAGCGGAGCCGAACATCCGCTCGATCGCATCGAGCGAGACGCCGAAGGGCCCGCTTTCCAGGCGGGCGCAGGGCACATCCGCGACGAGCGCCGCGAAACGACCGAGCGTCGCCCCGAAGTCGATCGATGCGGCGAAGCTGGCCCGTGTCAGCTCCACGGCCGTCGTGGCTGGGGAGCACATCGTCAACGTCCCGCTGCCGGCACCCGGTGCACCGTCGATCAGGACGACGCCCGCCAATCGGCCACTCTCGACCGTGGACAAACCCCAGCGCTCGGCGAGTTCAGCGGGCTCAAGCGACCACTCGTTCCCGCCGCCGAGCTGGTGGCGCGGGCGGTCGGCAAGGAACGCAAGTTCGGGGATCAGCTCGAGCGTGTCGGGTCGTACGTGGGCCGCGCGCGGATATGCGCGGATCGTCCCATCTGGGTCCACGACGGCAAGCTCGTCGGACAGCAGCGCGTGTCCACGCGCAGCGAGACCGAGGGCCAGCGTCGTCTTCCCGCCGCCGGATGGCGCGGCCATCACCAGCAACCCGTCCCGAACCTCGACGGTCGACGCGTGGATCGTCATCGCCTCACGGGCGTACAGGCCCCGCAGGATGGAACCCACGAGGCGGTCGAGCAGGGCGATCGTGGCCATGTCCCGCGATGTGAACGCCTGCATCGGACGCCAGCCGCCGACCACGTCCCAGCGGCTTCCGCCACGGCGCCGGCAGTCGATGGTCGCATCGCGATCCGAGGGGGCGCCTGGCTCACCTGTCGCGTCTCTGCGGAACGGTCGATACGACGAGTCAACGGTGGCGAGCACGACCGGGTCGTCGGTGAGCACGTGGACTCGTACGCCCAGGACGTCGTAGTCGGCCCGGAGCAGGCGCTCATCGGGCGCCGTCCGCGGCGCCACCGCCGGCACGGGCACTGTCATCCGTCGGTCTCGAACAGGCCCAGCGCGGTGAGCGCATCAAGGCCGGCATCGACATCCTCGCGGACGTCGGCGGCAGTCATGTCGAATGGCGCCCCGAACTCGGCGGCTATCTCGCCCACGGAGCGTTGGCCGTCGCACAGCTCCCAGAGCCTTGCGGCGGCGCCGTTGATGACGTGCGCCTCGTTGCTCCGACCATCGATCAGGATGGCGTCGCCACCAGCCTGCTGCAGCACGACGTCCGCCCGGCGTCGCGGGACGGCCCCCTCCCTCGGCATGCCTCGATACCCCCAGTATCGGTTCACCCGCGCTCCACGACGCGCGGATGCATCAGGATAGGCCTATCGGAGCGCAGTCGACACCGAAAGTCCCGATCCACGCACGGTTCCGGTGCGTGGACGCAACACGTGACGACCCTCAGCGGGTGCGCGGGAAGCCGAGGTCGATCCGGCTGGTGCCCGGGTCCGGCCACCGTGACGTCACGATCTTGGCTCGTGTGTAGAACTGGATGCCCTCGGGGCCGTACATGTGCAGGTCGCCGAACAGACTCTGCTTCCAGCCGCCGAAGCTGTAGTAGGCCACCGGTACCGGGATCGGCACATTGACACCGACCATCCCCGCCTCGACATCGAACTGGAACTGCCGTGCCGCACCGCCGTCGCGGGTGAAGATGGCCGTCCCGTTCCCGTACGGGTTGTCGTTGATGAGGCGGACCGCATCCTCATAGGTGTCAACGCGCATCACCGTCAGGACCGGACCGAAGATCTCGTCGCGGTACGCATCCATGTGGACCTTGACGTTGTCGATCAGCGAGACGCCCAGGAAGAATCCCTCCGAATCGTCGTAGAGCGGGTGATCGCGGCCATCGGCGATGACCGTGGCGCCCTGTTCTGCCGAGCTGTCGAGATACGAGGCGACCTTGTCGCGGTGCTGCCTGGTGACGAGCGGACCCATCTCCGAGGTCGGGTCGCTGCCCGGGCCGACCTTGACCCTGGCGAGACGTGCCTTGATCGCCTCTACGAGTGGGTCGGCCACGCCGCCGACGGCGACGACCGTGGCGATCGCCATGCAGCGCTCACCGGCCGAGCCGTAGCCGGCCGAGATCGCGGCGTCGGCGGCCATGTCGATGTCGGCATCGGGCAGGACGATCATGTGGTTCTTGGCGCCGCCCAGGGCCTGGACCCGCTTGCCGGCCTTCGTCCCCGCCTCGTAGATGTACTTGGCGATTGGGGTGCTCCCGACGAACGAGAGCGCCTTGATGCCAGGATGGTCGATGATCGCGTCGACCGCGACCTTGTCGCCATGGACGACGTTGAACACGCCGGCCGGGACGCCGGCCTCGGCGAGGAGCTCGGCGAGGAGCATCGACGCCGAGGGGTCCTTCTCCGACGGCTTGAGGATGAACGTGTTGCCGCAGGCGATGGCGTTCGCGAACATCCACATCGGAACCATGGCCGGGAAGTTGAACGGGGTGATCCCGGCGACCACGCCCAGCGGTTGGCGGATCTGATAGACGTCCACCCCGGTCGAGACCTGCTCGCTGAAGCCACCCTTGAGCAGGTGCGGGACGCCGCAGGCGAACTCCACGTTCTCGAGGCCGCGAGCGATCTCACCCAGAGCGTCGGAGGGAACCTTGCCATGCTCGGCGGTCAAGAGCGCTGCGAGGTCATGGCGATGGGCCTCGATGAGGTTGCGGATGCGGAACAGGATGTCGGTCCGCTTGGACAACGAGGTCGAGCGCCAGCCAGGGAACGCCGCCTGGGCGGCCGTGACAGCAGCGTCGATCTCGGCGGCCGACGCCAGGTCGACCTGCTTGGTGAGCCGGCCGGTAGCCGGATCGTAGACCGGGCCCTGACGGCCCGATGTCCCGGCCACGATCGCTCCGCCGATCCAGTGGCTGATCCGTCCTGGCGTGGTGGCTTGCCCGGTCGCTGCGGGCTCCTGGAGCTGGGTCATGGCGGGCATCCTCGTGGTTCGATCGTGTCCCCGACACGATACTCCTCACCCCGGCCTTGACGCCGCCAGGCGTCGATCGCGGACCGCCCGTCAGAACGGCGGACGAGTCTCGGGCTCGGGCCAACTCGGTGCCGCCTCGTCGGGCACGGTCATCGGATCATCCGTCGTGACATGCGGGGAGGAGTTCGCGGGGCGTGTCACCACGGCGACCGTGACCAGGACCGCGCCTACCCCGATGATGACGGCGAGCCAGCCTCCGGCGCTCAACGGGCCGAGGATCGGCGGATCGCGCCACGTCACTGAGATCGCTGCCCGCAGGAACGCCCAACCGGCGACCGCGAGGCACAGGAGCCGACCATCCCGTCTCCCGGTACCGACAAGACTCGCCACCAGGACGAGCGCGACGGCCCACCCGAGCGTGGCGAACCCCTCGTAGACCTGTGACGGGTGCGACGGCAGGGCGGCCGCCAGCGAGTTCCAGGGGCCTGGCGGCAGGAACGCCATCGCCCACGGCGCGGATGACGGGAGGCCCTGACCACTTCCGCCCAGGATCATGATGAGCTTGCCGGCTCCGATCGCGGCGAGCAGCGGCACGGCGGCGAGATGTGCCCAGCGTCCGACCGGCACGCCAAGCAGCACCCCGACGTAGACGGCAGCGAGGATCCCACCAACGACACCCGCCGCCAGGTCCAGTCCGCCGGCCGCAGGATCCAACGCACGCAGGGGGCTCGACATGAACCCATCCGGGTGCGTTGCTACGTATCCGATCCGCCCGGCGAGGACGGCACCAGGCACGATGCCGATGACGATGAACAGCAGGTCGTCCGTCCGAAGGGCTGATCGTCGGGCCATCGACCCGACGATCAGCAGCACCGCCGCGATGAGCGCAGCAAGCGCGAGCGTCTGCCAGCGGACGACGAGGCCGTCACCGATGCGCAGCAGCGGATCGAAGTCGAACGTGATGACGGCGATCGGCACGGTCAGGGCAGTGTAACGAAGGCGCGCCCATCGGCTCCGCTGTGATCGACTCCCCTACTGCTGTGGCGGCGGGACCTCGATCGAGGGCGAAAGGCGTGGCGCGAGCGGCGATCCGTCGGGCAGGGCGGTGGGTCGTGCCGGGGCGGTGGGTCGTGCCGGGTTCGATGACCCCTCGGCTGGCGACCCGGACGGCGCGCGGTCGCTTGCGCCAGGCGCGACGGGAGCCGTGCATGCAGCGACGAGCAGCAACAGCGCGGCGACCAGAAGCACGCGCCGTCGCATGGTCAGCCGGCCGGCGCGCTCGAGGTCGCGGCGGCATGCACCACGTCCACGAGTTCGCGGACGGCTGCCGCCGAGCGATCGAACGCGGCCTGTTCGTCTGCCGTCAGCTCGATCTCGAAGACCCGCTCCATGCCGCGGGCGCCGAGGACGATCGGGACGCCGACGAACAGTCCGGTCGTTCCGAACTCGCCGTCGAGCAGGACGGCACAGGGGAGCACGCGCTTGCGGTCGAGCAGGATCGCCTCGACCATCTCGAACGCTCCGGCGGCGGGCGCATAGAACGCCGAGCCGGTCTTGAGCAGACCGACGATCTCCGCCCCGCCGTTCGCGGTCCGCTCCTCGAGCGCGCGGACCCGTTCCGGCGACAGGAGCTCGGTGATCGGCACGCCGGCTACCGTCGAGTAGCGCGACAGCGGGACCATCGTGTCGCCATGGCCACCCAGGACGAAGGCGTGGGTGTCCTCGACGCTGACTCCGAGCTCACGGGCGATGAAGGTGCGGAACCTGGCGCTGTCGAGGACGCCAGCCATCCCGAGGACGCGTTCACGCGGGAAGCCCGACACCTCCATGGCCACGTGGCACATGGCGTCAAGTGGATTGGTGACGATGACGATGATCGCGTCCGGAGAGACCGCCGCCGCCGCCTTGACCACGTCGCGAACGATCCCGGCGTTGATGGTCAGCAGGTCGTCGCGGCTCATCCCGGGCTTGCGGGCGATGCCGGACGTGACCACGATGACATCGGAACCGGCCGTGTCGGCGTAGTCGTTGGTGCCCAGGACATGGGCGTCGTGGACCACGACCGGGGCCGCCTCGGCCAGATCGAGACCCTTGCCCTGGGGCAGACCCTCGACGATGTCAACGAGCACGACGTCGGCGAGGCCGGCTTCGGCGATGCGCTGGGCGGTGGTGGCGCCGACGTTCCCGGCGCCGATGACGGTGACCTTGTGGCGGGCCATCTGGCTGTGATGCTCCTTCCGACGATTCGAGAGTCCAGTCTGCGAGTGGCCGTCAACCGGCCGCGACGCCATCGTCCGTGATGTCCGGCGGTTCGACGCCCGCCGGGACGGCGGGACCGGCAGCCGTGATCGCCGACCCGGCGACGTCCGCGTAGTCGGCGAAATTGGCCGCGAACATCGACGCGAGCCGGGCGGCCGTCTCGTCATAGGCAACGGGATCCGCCCAAGTCGAGCGCGGGTCGAGGACGCCGGCGGGCACATCCGGGACGGTGAGCGGCACCTCTACCCCGAAGTTCGGGTCAGTCCGCGTCGGGACGTCGGCCAGGGCGCCCGAGAGGGCTGCTCGGACCATCGCCCGGGTGTGACCGATGTTCATCCGCTCCCCGGTCCCGAACGGGCCGCCGGTCCAGCCGGTGTTGATGAGCCAGACGGTCGCATCGTGCTTCGCCAGGCGATCGGTCAGCATGCGCGCGTACTCGGCCGGATGACGGGGCATGAACGGCGCCCCGAAGCATGCCGAGAAGGTGGCCTTCGGCTCGCGGACGCCGACCTCGGTGCCGGCGAGCTTGGCGGTATAGCCGCTGATGAAGTGGTACGCCGCCTGGTCGTGGCTCAGCCGACTGATCGGCGGCATGACGCCGAAGGCATCTGCGGTGAGCAGGACGACCGAGCGGGGATGGCCGGTCATCCCGGTCGGATCGGCGTTGCCGATGAAATGGAGCGGGTAGGCACCCCGGGTGTTCTCGGTGAAGCGCTCCGAATCGAGGTCGAGCTCCCGGGTCGATGGGTCAAGATCCACGTTCTCGAGGACCGTCCCGAAACGACGGGTGGTGGCGAAGATGTCGGGCTCGTACATCGGCGAAAGGCGGATGGTCTTGGCGTAGCAGCCGCCCTCGAAGTTGAACAGGCCCTCGCTGCTCCAGCCGTGCTCGTCGTCGCCGATCAGGCTGCGCTCGGGATCCGCCGAGAGGGTGGTCTTGCCGGTCCCGCTGAGACCGAAGAAGACGACGCTGTCACCGTCGCGGCCGACGTTGACCGAACTGTGCATCGGCAGCACGCCCTCGTCGGGCATCAGGTAATTCATGACCGTGAAGGCGCTCTTCTTGATCTCGCCCGCATACTCGGTCCCGACGATGATGATCTCCATCCGCTGGAGGTGGACGAGGATGGCAGTGCTCGTGCGGGTCCCCTCGGTGGCCGGGTCCGCCTTGAACGACGGGACATCGATGATCGTGAAGTTCGGCTCGAACCCGACTCGCTCCGCGGCGGTCGTCCGACGGAACAGGTTGCGCGCGAAGATGCTCGCCCAGGCGGTCTCGGTGTACACGCGCAGGCGTCGCTGGTGCGCCGGATCGGCACCGATGAGCATGTCCTGGGCGTACAGGTCACGATCGGCGCAGTAGACCGCGAGACGAGCTCGGAGCCGGTCGTAGTGCTCCTCGCTGATGGGCCGGTTGACCGGACCCCACCAGATCTTGTCCCGGCTCGTGGGCTCGTCCACGATGAATTTGTCCTGGGGCGAGCGGCCGGTGTGCTGACCGGTCCGGACGACGATCGGGCCCTCCGCCGCGATGATGCCCTCGTTCGCCCGGATGGCGTGCTCCACGAGCTCGGCGGTGGACAGGTTCGCCATGGTCCGGCGACCGAGCGGCGAGCGGTTCGGGCTGGGCGCCGATCCGGTCGGTTCGGTCGGGATGGCGGGTTCGGTCGGGATGGTCGAGGCGGTCATCGGACTCCTCACAGGGTCGGCACGGACGATCACGGTTCGGATCGACCGGCCGCGCGTGATGCG
>CAYNGM010000100.1:0-7594 GCA_964396565.1 uncultured Anaerolineaceae bacterium
TCCCGGGCGGTCATGTTCGGGAACAGGCTGTAGGCCTGGAAGACCATGCCCATGTCGCGCTTGTTGGCGGGCACGTCGGTGATGTCGTTGCCGCCGACCAGGATCCGTCCCGCGTCGAGCTCGTCGAGTCCGGCCAATGCGCGCAGGGCGGTCGTCTTGCCGCAGCCCGACGGCCCGAGAAGGGCCACCAGTTCCCCCGGTGCAAGCTCGATGCTCAAGCCGATCAGGGCATGGACCGTCCCGTACGAGCGGTACATGTCGAGCATCTGCACGGCCAGACCGGAGCGGTGCTCTACGGGCGGTGCCTCGGCCCGGCTGAAGTCGCTCACGCCTCCTCCTTCGCGGCGCTCTCTCCGCGTCTTCGCTGGGAACCGAACTCCGCGATCGCGTAGATCAGCACGAAGGCGAAGATCAGGGCCGCGAGCGAGACCGCGACCGAGACGAACGCACTGCGCTTGCCGATCAGGTTGATCGTCACCTGGAGCGTGTTGTAGTTGAGCAGCGACGAGATGGTGAATTCGCCGAGCACGAGAGCCACGGTCAGGACCGATGCGGCGAGGATGCCCGGGCGGATGTTGGGTACGACGATCTGGCGCAGGACCATCGGCCAGGTGGCGCCGAGACTGCGTGCGGCGTCGGCGAGGGTCGCCACGTCGATGGCCCGCAGCGAGGCGTCGATGGCGCGGTAGGCGAACGGCAGGACGAGGATGATGTCGACGAAGACGAGGGTCAGCGCCGAGCTGCCGAAGATGAAGGTCACGGCCCGGTAGATCGGGGCGAGCCCGACGACCAGGACGATGGCCGGGATGGCGAGCGGGAGCAGGCACAGGAACTCGACCACGCGGCGCATGCGTGGGACCCGCAGGATGGTCCAGGTCATCGTCGGGACCAGCAGGAGCAGCATCCCGAAGACCGTCAGGACGGCGGTGCTCAGCGATATCGCGATGGCCCCGAGCAGGTTCTGGTTGCCACCGATGGCGATCCAGGCATCGAGCGAGCGGCCACCGTTGTCGCCGCGGGTCGAGAAGTCGAGCATCGCCACCAGCGGCAGCAGCAGGTAGCCGCCGACGAGGATGACGATCGCCCAGCGGGCGACCGCCAGGCGCAGGTTCCGTCGCCCCGGCCGTCGTGGGGGTGGTGGCGAGGTGATGAGGGCGCCGCCGTCCGGGCGGGCCGCGCTCAGCGAGGAGCCAGGGGCCGTGGTCACTTCACCCACCGTGAGGCGCGCCGCTGCACGAGGGCGTACAAGGTCATCACGATCACGACGACCAGGATCATCCCGAGCGCCAGCGCCTTGCCGACGTTGGCCCGACCAAGGATGACCTCACTCGACATCGCAGTCGCTATCTGGAGCGGGACGATGGGACTGCCCTGGCTGATGAGTGCCGCGGCTGTCGCATAGGCCGAGAAGGCGTTGGTGAACAGCAGCAGGAAGGCGCCCAGGAAGCTCGGGGCGAGGATCGGTCCGGCGATGTGCCGCCAGAACGACCAGTTGCTGCCACCAAGGCTGGCCGATGCATCGCGCCACTCTGTCCGCAGTCCATCGAGGGCGGGCAGGAAGACGATGACCATCAGCGGGACCTGGAAGTACGTGTAGACGACGGCGAGGCCGGTCATCCCGTACAGCCATGAACTGCTGTCCTGCGGGTTGAACCCGAGCACGTCCTTGAGGGCGAGGGTGACGAACCCGTTGAAGCCAAACGTGGCGAGGAACGCGAACGCGAGCATCACGCCACCGAACTGGGCCAGCACCCCCGATGCGGCCACGACGACCGGGCGAAGTCGACCATCCGGGTTGCCGCTGGCGACTGCCCATGAAAGGAGACCGCCGAGCACGCATCCGGCGAGCGCCGTCACGAGGGAGAGCCAGATCGATCGCCCGAAGGCGTCGATGAAGGCACCCTGGGTCAGTACCGACTCGATGTTGTCGAAGGTAGGCGCGCCGTCGTTCGTCTGGAACGCCCCGACCACCACGAGCAGGGTCGGGAGCAACAGGAAAAGGCCGATATAGACGAAGAACGGCACCACCCCCACGTACGCGCGGCGGTGGCGCCGACCGGCCTGACCGGCACTCCCGGTGGGAGCGCCGGTCAGCGGTCCATCCACGGACTGGGACGTGGCAGCCACGTCAGCGATCCGCGGTCAGGTGCCTACTGGATCGTGATCGTCCAGTTGGCGGTCAGCGCATCCTGCGCCTTCTTGAGCTGGTCCTGGTTGAGGACCACGGGCGTCTGGGTCGACGTGCCGAGCTTGTCCAGCGCGGCCTTGTCGATCGTGCCGTCCGCGATCATCTTCGCCTCGAGGACCGGGTGGGCGGCGCCGCGCAGCCACGCGTTCTGCCCATCCGGCGAGTACAGGTACTCCTCCCAGAGCCGAGCGGCGGCCGGATGCGGGGCATCCTTGTTGATGGCCTGGATGTAGAACGAGGCGACGGGCGGCGCGTCGGACGGGACGACCGTCTTGAAGTCGATGCCCTTGGCCTGATTGTCGGCATTGTCCTGGGCTGCGTTGTTGTACTGCCAGTCGATGACGCACGGCGTCTGACCGGAGGCGATCGTCGCCGGGGTCGGGTCGACCGGGAGCAGATTGCCCAGGTCGTTCAGCTGCTTGAAGAACTCGATGCCGGGCATGATGTCGTCGGCCGAGCCGCCGTTGGCCAGCGACGCCATCTCGACGCCGTTCATGCCGGCCGCTGCCTTGGTCGGATCGCCGTTGAGGGCGACCATGCCCTTGTACTCGGGCTTGAGCAGATCCTTGACCGTTGCCGGCAGCGGCACCTTCTTGGTGTCACAGCCGATCGACATGTAGCCGGCGTAGTCGCTCACCCACAGCCCGGTCGCATCCTTGAGCCCGGCCGGGACGTCGGCGAAGGCCGCGACCTTGTAGGGGGCGTAGATGCCCGTGTTGGCCAGGGCGACGGCGGCACCAAGGTCGAAGACGTCGGGGGCACGGTCGGTCCCCTTGGTCGAGTTCGCCGCGTCGATCTCCTGCTGGCTGTTGGCGTCGGGCTGCTGCTCGTCGATCGTGATGCCGTACTTCTTGCTGAACCCGTCGAGGATCTCGCCGTAGTTCGCCCAGTCGCGGGGCAGCGCGATGACGTTGAGCTTGCCCTCCGCCTTGGCCGCGCTGACGAGGGCGTCCATGCCGCCCATCTCCTCGGCCGAGGTTGCGGTCTTGGCCTTGTCCGAACCACCGCCGCCGAGGGCTCCACAGCCAGCGACGACGATGGACAGTGTTGCGAGCGAAACCAGCGCGGTTCGCGTTCGCGTCATGTGCACGGATCGTTCCTCCATCGTGGTGATCTCGTGAGCGCGTCGCGTGCCGGTCTACCAGCGCTGCTCGACGGCTCATCCGTCCGCTTGGCGGGCCCTCCTCGACCCGTCCAGTCCCGTCAGTCAGGGTCCCGTTCGTCGTCTCGACCTCCCCGAGACGCTCGATGGACCGGTGGATGCCGCCACGATAGTCCCCTCGCGGCAGTCGTGCCGGCCGGACGTGCGGACGCGGCGCCGGCCGATGGCCGACGCCGCGTCACGAACGCCCCCGGAAAGGGCTCGGTCGATCAGTCGGTCGCTCCGCTCAGGAGCCGGCCGGCATCCACGCCTTCCACTTCGCCTCGTTGTCGGCGATCCACTTGTCACCGGCCTCGTCGGCGGTCATCCCGCCGTTGGTGATGTAGTCGGCGACCACGTTCTGGTCCTCGTTGGTCCAGCTGAAGTTCTTGACCAGGGTGTAGGCGTCGCCACCGGTCTCGGCGAACTTGGTGGCCACGATCTTGTTGAGGGTGTACGGCGGGTAATCGCAGGCGACGGCCTTGGGATCGGCGTCGCAGCCCTCGGTCCACGCCGGCAGGTTGACCTTGTCGAGCTTGATCTGGCTGTGCAGCCACTGCGGGTCGTAGAAGTAGCCAAGGAGCGGCTTCTTCTGCTCGGTCGCGGTCTTGTAGGCGGTGATGGTCGCCGCCTCACTGCCGGAGTAGACCACCTTGTAGTCGAGCTTGAGGTTGGTGATCAGCGCCTCGTCGTTGGTCACGAAGGTCGGGTCGCTGCCCAGGAACTGGCCCTTGCCGCCGGACTCGGTGGTCTTGAACATGTCGGCGTACTTGTTGAGGTTGTTCCAGTCGAGGATGTCGGGATACTGCTCGACCATCCAGTGGGGGACGTACCAGCCGATGATCCCGGTCACGCCGTTGGGTCCGGCGTCCTGTGCGACCTTCTTCTCGGTGATGTACTTCTGCTCGAGGTCGGGATGGCCCCAGTTCTCGAGGATGGCGTCTGTCTCGCCGGACTCGAAGCCGGGCCAGGCGAGCTCCTCGGCGATCTCGGTCGCGTTGACCTTGTAGCCGAGCTTGGTCTCGAGCAGGCGCTTGACGACCGCGACGTTGGCCTCGGCGCCGACCCACGGGTTGATCGCGATGTTGACGGTGCCCTTGTCACCGCCGGTGGCGGCGCTCGATGTCGCCGCTGCGGTCGCGCCGCTCGTGGCGGCGGGACTGGCGCTGCCGCCCGTTCCGCCCGATGAGCATGCGCTCAGGACGAGGCCCAGGATCGCGGCGCTCGCCGCGAACCTGCTGAGTCGTACTCGATCCATCAGTGTCGTCTCCTCCTCCGGGGGACCGGCACGCCGGTCCCGCTCGATCTTCTTGACGATGCCGTCCGGGGACGGCGGCGTCGAATGCTATCCCGCTCAGGCGGCTCGCGTCGATGCCCCGCCATCGGTGGGGCGTCCCGCAGCACCCTGGGTGACGCGGTCGAGCATGATCCCCAGCAGCACGATGGCGATGCCGGCGGCGAGTCCCTTGCCGAAGTCCTCGTGCTGGGCGAGACCCGCGACGACGTCGTAGCCGAGGGCGCCTGCGCCGACCAATCCGCCGACCACGACCATCGCGAGGACCATCACGATCCCCTGGTTCGCGGCTACCTGGAGCGCCCGGCGAGCAAGGGGCAGCTGGACCTTCCAGAGCAGTTGACGATCGGTCGATCCGGCAGCCGTGGCTGCCTCGATGGCCGTCACCGACACCCCGCGGATGCCAGCGTCGACCAGGCGGATCACGGGCGGCATCGCGTAGATGACCGAGGCCACGATGGCCGTGAAGCGGCTCGGGTCGAACAGGGCGATGGCCGGGATCAGGTACACGAACGCCGGCATCGTCTGGGCGATGTCGAGACCCGGCCGCATGAAGTCCCTGGCGCGGTCGCTGCGTGCCGACCAGATGCCCAGCAGGATCCCCGCGACCATGGTGATGATGGTCGCCACGAGGACCGTGGCCAGCGTCTGCATGCTGTGCTCCCACAGTCCCAGCAGGATGCATGCGCCAAGGCAGGCCAGACCCACGATGCCGGCGCGCAGCCCGCTCAGGTACCAGCCACAGAACGCCGTGACCGCCAGGACCAGCCAGAACGGCGACGAGGTGAGGACCGACTCGAGCGGGTTCAGGACGAGGATCGTCGATCCATCCTTGACGGCGGCCGAGATGCTGGCGAAGGTCAGGGTGATCCAGTGGGTCACGTCGTTGACGACCTTGACGAACGAGACCTCGATGGCGGTCGGGAAGGCCGCCGGATCGGCGAGCGTGCGGGCGAAGGCGATCCCCACGACCACCGCGACGATCGCGACCAGCCTCGTCAGGCGTCCACGCATGACTGAGCGGTCGGCGCGCCGGTAGCGCGGATCCATCCACTCGCCGGCCCGGTCGGTGAGTCGGTCGAGGACGATGGCCAGGATGACGATGGCGATGCCCGCCTGGAACGCCTGCCCGACGTTGACCTTGATCAGCGCCCGCAGGACCTCCGCGCCGAGCCCCGGCGCCCCGATCAGGCCGGTGATAACGACCATCGAGAGGGCCATCATGATCGTCTGGTTGATGCCGATGCCGATGGTCCGCCGGGCCAGTGGCAGCTGGACCTTGGCCAGGCTCTGCCAGCGAGTCGATCCCAGCGACTGGGCGGCCTCCATCGTCTCGTGGGGTACGCCGCGAATACCCAGTGCCGTGATGCGCACCGCCGGCGGGATGGCATAGATCAGCGTCGCGATGGTCGCCGACGGGACGCCGATGCTGAACAGCAGGACCATCGGGGCGAGATACGCGAACGTCGGCATGATCTGCATCACGTCAAGGATCGGCGTGACCACGGCCGCGAACCGACGGCTGCGCCCGGCGATGATGCCGAGCGGGATCCCGATCAGGACCGAGATCAGGACCGCGGCCAGCATCTGGGCGAGCGTCTCCATGCTCGACTGCCAGAGGCCCATGATGCCGAGAGCGGCGAAGCCACCCGCCGCCAGCAGGGCCAGCCGCCAGCCGCCGAAGATCAGACCCAGGGCACCCGCGACGGCAAGGACGCCTGGCCAGCCGAGCAGGGCGATGACGGCGTCGAAGCCCGCCACGAGTACCGCGATGCCCTCGCGGATGGCGCCCACGACCACGAACGCGTCGCGGTTTGCGTCGATCCAGTCGCGCACCCCGTTGAGGGTCAGGAACAGCGGGTAGTCAGGGTCGAACGGGATCGTCCAGCGGCCGGAGAAGACGAGATAGCAGACGACCGCGCCGATCGCGAAGGCGACACCGATGAGCCGCTTGAGGACGCGTGGCTCGAGCCGCGCGGTCGTCGGGATGCTGACTGCGGTCATGCCTCGCCCGGTCCAGCATCGACCTCGCCCGCTGCGGCGGCGGCCGTCGCCCCGCCGACCGCCACCCCGCCGACCGCCACCCCGCCGGCCATCGCCCCCAGGATGTGCTCGCGGTCCACGACGCCGAGCAGTTGGCCATCGGCCACGACGCGGAGCGGCTTGTCGGTCGCGGTCGCCGCACGCAGCGAGTCGCGGATGATCGTCCCGGCCGGGAACTCAGGTCCGTCGAGCGCGTCGCCCTCAGCCACCGGGCGCATGATCCAGCGCAACGTCAGGACATGTGACTTGGGGACGTCGCGGACGAAGTCGGCGACGTAATCGTCAGCCGGCGCTCCGACCAGTTCCTCCGGCCGGCCGGACTGGACGACCTGGCCGTCGCGCATGATCACGATGTGGTCGCCGAGCTTGAGCGCCTCGGCGAGATCGTGGGTGATGAACACCATGGTCTTGCCGACCTGATGGTGAAGGCGCAGGACCTCGCTCTGCATGTCCCGGCGGATCAGCGGGTCGAGGGCACTGAACGGCTCATCGAAGAACATCACCTCGGGATCTACCGCAAGAGCCCTGGCCAGACCGACGCGCTGCTGCATCCCGCCCGACAACTGGTCCGGGTAGCTGTCGGCGTGTCCGTGCAGCCCGACCAGGTCGATCATCTCGCGCGCCCTGGCGTGCCGCGCATCGCGGCTCTCGCCGCGGACCTCCAGACCGTAGGCGACGTTATCGATGACCTTGCGGTGCGGCAGTAGCCCGAAGTGCTGGAAGACCATGCTGAAGCGGCGTCGGCGCAGTTCGCGGAGTCGCGCGGCGTCCGCCTTGCGGATGTCCTCGCCGTCGAGCAGGATCTCGCCCGCGGTCGGTTCGATGAGTCTGGTAATGCAGCGGACGAGCGTGGACTTGCCGCTCCCCGACAGACCCATGACCACGAAGACTTCGCCCGCCCAGACATCGAAGCCGACGTCACGCAGGC